>JAPLPA010000258.1:0-7297 GCA_026400415.1 Afipia sp.
CGCGATCGCATTGGCCAGCGCCACGGATGCGTCCAGTGTCTTGACGAGAATGATCGCGCCAAAATCATTCCACGAGGCGCGTGCGATCTTTTCGCGCGGCAAAGTCGTCAGTTGCGCGTCGACAGCGCGCTCGACGTTTGTCGCAAAACTCTCGTCATCAGTGATGAGAATCGATTGCGCGTTGACATCGTGCTCGGCCTGAGCCAGCAAATCGGCTGCGATCCAGCCAGCGTTGGCATCGCGATCCGCAATCACCAGCACTTCGGATGGACCCGCGATCATGTCGATGCCAACGCGACCGAACACGATGCGTTTGGCCGCGGCCACATAGGCATTGCCGGGTCCGACGATTTTCGCCACGGGTTTGATCGTCGCCGTGCCGTAAGCGAGCGCGGCAATCGCCTGCGCGCCGCCGACGCGGTAGATTTCCGAGACGCCGCCGAGCTTTGCCGCCGCCAGCACCAGCGGATTGAGTTTTCCATCCGGCGACGGCACCACCATCACGACGCGCTCGACACCCGCGACTTTCGCAGGAATTGCATTCATCAGCACCGACGACGGATACGCCGCCGTGCCGCCCGGAACATAAAGCCCAACGGCTTCGATTGCGCTCCAGCGCCAGCCCAGCTCGACGCCTTGTGCATCGGTAAAGCGCTCGTCCTTCGGCAATTGCCGCTTGTGAAAAATCTCGATCCGGTCGCGCGCGAATTTCAGCGCGTCGAGCGTCCCGCTGTCACAGGCTTTGACAGCCGCATCGACTTCGCTTTCCGAAATTCGCAGGCCGTCGGCCTTCACGTCGAGCCGGTCGTACTTTTTTGTGGCTTCGATCAGCGCCGCATCGCCACGCTTGGCCACATCGTCCACGATGGCGCGCGCAGCCGCATCGATATCAGCCGACACCTCCCGCTTCATCGCGAGGAATACGTTGAAACGCTCCGTGAAGTCGGATTGACGTTGATCGAGGCGGATCGGCATTGTCTTCAATTCCGGCAGAGTTTTACCCGTGTTGGCGCGACGCCAAATCGCCGTCCACCCTTAGCATCCCGGCACCGCGACGGCGAGATGGTGAACAGCTTTCGCGCTTAAACCTTGACGTCTTCGTCCAGACCGTCGCTGGCGTCGTCGCTGAGATCGTCCGGGCCAAGATCGGCCAGTTCGCATTCGAGACATTCGACATCGAGCCGTAATGCGCCACCATTGGAGAATAGCAGCAGTGCATTACCGCCAGGGGCGTCCGCAGGGTGAAATTCGATGCCGAGCAGCGTCAGCGCGAGTTCAGGTGCCGCGATATCGATATCGCGGGATTTGCAGGCCAGTACGCGGTCGAATCGCAAAGCCGAAACCAGCCGGCGTGGTGCATCCGCTCCGGTGAGCGCCTCGTCCCAATCGAGCCGCCGCATTCCGACGACGAGCCGCTTTTCGCTTTGCCGCCAGATGATGTCGCCCGCGACAACCGAAGCGTCTTGCACGTGTGCGGAGATCACCGCTAGGTCGTCTTCGTCGAGCGCAATCAGCTTGCGTTGAGACATTGGTTCTCGCCGTGATTTCTACTTTCGGGATCAGCTTAGCCGCTGATGCGTTCAATGTTCGCGCCGCAGGCCGACAGCTTTTCCTCAAGCCGCTCGAAGCCACGATCCAGATGATAGATCCGATTAACCATGGTCTCGCCTTCGGCTGCAAGACCAGCGATCACCAATGACACCGACGCACGCAGATCGGTCGCCATCACGGGCGCGCCTTTAAGACTTGCAATGCCATCAATAGTCGCGGTTTCGCCGTCGAGCGAAATTCTCGCGCCGAACCGCGCCAGCTCCTGCACATGCATAAAGCGGTTTTCGAAAATGGTTTCGGTGATATGCGATGAGCCTTTCGCACACGCCATCAGCGCCATCAATTGCGCCTGCAGATCGGTTGGAAAACCGGGAAACGGCGCAGTCGAAACCGTGACCGGGCTGATGCCAGCCCCGTTGCGCTGAATGCGGATACCCTCATTGTTCGGCGTCACTGTCGCGCCGGCTTGCACCAGAACATCAAGCGCCGACTGTAAAAGCTCGGGCCGTGCACCGGCCAATTGCACGTCGCCGCCGGTCATCGCGACTGCCATCGCGTAGGTGCCGGTCTCGATCCGATCCGGCAAAACCGTGTGGCGCGCGCCGTGAAGTTTTTTCACGCCTTCGATGACGATGCGCGGCGTGCCCGCGCCCGTGATCTTCCCGCCCATCTTGTTCAGGCAATCGGCGACATCGAGAATTTCAGGCTCGCACGCTGCGTTGAGAATGACGGTGCGGCCCTTGGCGAGCGTCGCCGCCATCAGAGCGACATGCGTCCCGCTCACCGTGACTTTAGGGAATTCAATTTCAGCGCCGGTCAATCCGTTCGGTGCAGACGCGATGACGTAGCCGCCATCAATCTGGATTTGCGCGCCGAGCTTTTCCAGCGCCATGATGAGAAGGTCCACGGGACGTGTGCCGATGGCACAGCCACCGGGCAGCGAGACCTTGCATTCGCCCATGCGCGCCAACAGCGGTGCGACAACCCAGAAGCTTGCGCGCATCGTGGAGACCAGCTCATACGGCGCGGTGGTGTCGATAATATTGGCGGCCGAGATGTGAAGCGTCTGGCCTTGATGATGATCGCCGGGGCGCTTGCCGGCTGACATGATGTCCACGCCATGATTGCCGAGAATGCGCTGCACTTGGGCTACGTCCGCAAGACGCGGAACGTTATCGAGGATCAGCGTCTCGTCGGTTAGCAGGGCAGCAATCATCAGCGGCAGCGCTGCGTTCTTCGCGCCGGAAATCGGGATCGTGCCATTGAGCTTGTTGCCGCCGACGATGCGAATGCGATCCATGCCAAACCTGCTGAGTTGTAGAAGAATGTCTTAGCGCGTTTGTACGCGTGTGAAAACCGCCGCCCGGACGTGGTGCCGGCTTGAAACCGGCAGCTTTATGGGCTTTTGCAGGAAATCGGGCTTAAATCATGGCGCGCGCTTAACCATCAGGCCAAGCCGCGCGCCGTTGCCACCCTTCATATTGCGGGACGAAATCGCTTCAGGCCGAGCACGATCATGATCACGAAGAACAACAATGTCGCGCCTTGCACGGCGAGAAACGGCGGTTCGTTTTGCTTGGGCGCCAGCGCCGCGAAGGCGGGGAATTTTACAAACAGCTGAATGAAAAGAACGAACACGTTGAACCACAGTGCCAGCAACGCAGTCACCACATAGGTTACGCGCCACAGGCCTGACAGCCTGAAGCCGTAAAGCGCTACGCCCGCCACAGCCAGCAGCACGAGTGAGATGGCACCGACGATATGTGACGGCAGGATTCCGGTGACTGGGAAAAGATAACCGGACGCGCTCGTCACGATGGTCAACAGCAGAAACCACACCGTGACGGACGGCATTCTGTTCGACGTGACGACGCC
Organism: Afipia sp.; assembly: GCA_026400415.1. Taxonomy (GTDB): domain Bacteria; phylum Pseudomonadota; class Alphaproteobacteria; order Rhizobiales; family Xanthobacteraceae; genus Afipia. The sequence goes on from JAPLPA010000258.1 coordinate 3,427, forward strand.
GTACATCACGACAAAGCCAAGCGCGATCGCGACGAGGCTGATGATCGTATGCATGAGCGTGAAAAGACCCAAAGACATTCCCAAAACCATAATGCGCCCCTTTTTCAGTAAAAGATCACTTATTCAAAAATTCGACGAGCTTTGGAATGACCTGATCGGGCGCTTCTTCCATCAGCCAGTGACCGCTCGCGGGCACAAGCACGCCTTCGACATTGTTTGCGACCATCTTACCTTGCTCAATCAGAAATGGCCCGCCTGCTTTTTCGCCAGACAGAACCAAAAGCGGCATCTGCAGCTTGGCTTTCGCAAAATCCGCAAAGTCCTTGGCATCCGTTGGGAACGCTTTGAAAACTTCCATGCCGGCTTTCATGTGACCCGGCTTGGCGTATTCGCCCGCATAGAGTTTGCGGTCCGCTTCCGAGACAGACTTGGTGCCGTCGGCTGCAAAATCATTCCAGAAATGTTCGAGGTAAATCCGCTCGCGGCCTGTCACCAGCGCCAGCGGCGTCTTTCCGAAAAAATGGAAATGCCAGAGATCGCGCAGCAGAAATACATTGTTCCACTCCCCGACGCCCGGCAGGAACGCTTCCATCAACACCAGCCGTTCGACTTCATTCGGATATTGCGCCGCGTACGCATAGGCGACCATCAATCCGATGTCGTGACCGACGAGGCGGATCTTCGGATAGCCGAGACTTTTGACAAGTGCGTGAACGTCCTGCGCCATTTCCTTCTTGGTGTAGCCGCTGTCCGGCGTCGACGTGTTGCCGAAGCCGCGCAGATCCGGCGCGATGACCTCGTGATTTTTCGCAAGCTGCTCGATCAGCGGCCGCCACATGTGGCTGGTTTCGCCAAAACCATGCAGCAAGACGATTGGGTCGCCTTTCCCGGCGACGAGGTAAGACATCTTGATGCCGTTGACATCGGTGACGCGAGTTTGAATAGCGGACTTGTCCTGCGCGAATGCGACGCTCGCCGCGGCGAATACCGTAAGGCCAATTGCGAAAACAAACTTCCTGAAAACAATCATCAACAGTCCTTCAATAGTAGCGTGGGATTTTCCCATTGTGCGGCGTCTTGCGATCAGACAGATCGAACATCACCTCATCGACATAGCACCAGCCCCAGCCTTCCGGCGGGTCGTAGCCTTCGATAATCGCATGCTGGGTGGCGTGAAAATGCTTGGTCGCATGTTTGTTGGGAGAATCGTCGCAACAGCCGACATGCCCGCAGGTCCGGCAGATTCGCAAATGCAGCCAGACGTCGCCGGTTTTCAAGCACTCTTCGCAGCCGAGTGCGCTCGGTGTGACGGTTTCGATTCCGGCGATGTGCTTGCAGGGCATTTCTTTTTCTAGCGCGGGTTCGCGACATTCGCGAGTAAGACGTTAGGCGTGTGGAGAAGCCTTGTCGCCAAGAAATCCGTGCAGTGCTGCCACGACCTGTGCGCCCTCGCCGATTGCGCCGCCGACGCGCTTCACCGAGCCCGACCGCACATCGCCGACGGCGAACACGCCCGGCACCGATGTTTCGAGTTGCGGCACCCCGCGATTCTGTCCGGTCTGCGCCCCGGTCATAACAAATCCGGTGCGATCGAGAACGACGCCGCAATCCGACAGCCATTTCGTTGCGGGATCTGCTCCGACGAACAGAAAAACGTTGCGGATATCGCCGGATGTTTCCTCGACCGTTTTCCGGTTTCGCCAACGCACGCGCTCAAGGCCTGCCTCCGCGCCTTCGAGACCGACGATTTCAGTGCAGAACATCAATTCGATATTCGGCGTCGCCTCGAGACGGTCGATCAGATAGCGCGACATGCTGTCGGCGAGACTCTCGCTGCGGACCATCATGCGAACCTTGCTGGCGTGGCCGGACAGAAACACCGCAGCTTGTCCCGCCGAGTTGCCGCCGCCGACCAGAATAATCTCTTGGTTCGCGCACAATCGGCCCTCGATGGGCGAGGCCCAGTACCAGACGCCGCTGCCCTCGAACTCATCAAGATTATGAATCGCCGGACGCCGATAGCGCGCGCCGCTCGCAACCACGACCGACTTTGAAGAAATATGCTGTCCGCACTCGGTCGCAAGAGTGAACACGCCATTCTTCATCGAGCAATCGAGCGATCTGGCCATTTCTGCGCCTGTGTGAACGCGCGGCCCGCAAGCGCCTGACCCGAAATACCGGTTGGAAATCCGAGATAGTTCTCAATACGCGCGCTGGCCCCGGCCTGCCCGCCGAAATATTTCGCATCGAGCACAGCAACGCTCAATCCTTCCGATGCAGCATAAACCGCCGTCGCAAGTCCCGCTGGACCGCCACCGACGATGGCGACATCGTAGAGTTTCTTGTGCGCGCCACCGATCATGCCCATCGCGTAGGCGAGTTCGGTTTCCTTCGGATTGCGCAACACACGCCCGTCCGGCACCACCACCAGCGGCAGATCGTCGGGCGACGGCGAATAGCGTGCGATCAGATCGGCCGCGTCCTTGTCGGTCGCCGGATCGAGCACGTGATAGGGATTGCCGTTGCGCGCAAGAAATCCTTGCAGGCGAACGAGATTGCTCGACGCAGGAGCGCCGATCAGTACCGGGCCTCCGACGCCACCTTCAATCAGGCTGACGCGGCGCAGGATCAGCGCGCGCATGATGCGTTCGCCGAGATCGGCTTCGGCAACCAGAAGCCGTCGCAGACTCTCGGACGGAATCAAAAGCGTCTCGACATCGCCCTCGGCGGTTCCGTCCACAAGCGCATAGCGGTTCGACAACTGGCCGATCTCGGCGAGAAATTGCCCGACGCCCTGTTCGATCACGGGCGTGACATGCCCCATGCCGTCACGCTGCGTGATTTCAACGATGCCCTTGAGCACCACAAACATGCCGGGGCCGGGCTTGCCGGTCTTCAACAGTTTTTCGCCGCTTTTGTAGCTGCGGATTTCACCGAACCCGCGCATCCGTTCGATTTCCTTCGGCGTCAGCATTGGAAATGTTTGTTCGTAGCGCGGATGCAAAGCCGAGCCGACCGAAATCGCGGGAGCCGCCGCAGGTGGAGCATTTTCCGTCGCCATTATTTTTCGCCCGTCTTGTCGCGGTTTTGCGCACGCGCATCGTCATCGGGCGTCACGATCGTCATTCCGCTGCGACCGCGCGCCTGCGCCTTCCGGCGCTTGAGATTTTCGCGCAGCGCCAATTTCAGCCGCTCGTCGCGTGACGGCTGGGTGATCCGCTGGTGAGGGCCTTTGTCGTCGTCGGTCATGCTTGCCAGATCGTAGTGCTCGTGGTCTTGACGATCATCGCAGATCGGCGACCATTGCGGAATGTAGCGGCGCGAAACGCGCTTGAGGCGTTTTTTACCAGGAGGCAGCCATGACCGGTCAGCAATCCACCCTGTCGCCTGCGGCACAGAAAACCCTTGCGGGCTGGCATCGCTTCGTCGAGACATTGAAGGAAGACGATCTGCGCCCGCTGCTGGCGGAAACAACCGTGTTTCGTTCGCCCTTCGTGCATCTGCCGATCCACGGCAAGCCTGCGAGCATTCTGATACTGACGACCGTGGTGACGATTTTCGAGAATTTTCGCTATCACCGCATTTTCGTGTCTGGTTCGGACGATGTGACGTTGGAATTCAGTGCCAATATCGGGGAATGGGATCTCAAGGGCGTCGATCTGGTGAAATTCGACGCCAGCGGGCAAATCATGGATTTTGAAGTCATGATCCGTCCAATCAAGGCGTTACAGGCGCTTGGAGAGCGAATGAACGCCCGGATCGGTCCTCAATTGGCGGTCTTGAAGAAGAGTGGAGCGCCTGCGGCCTGAACAGTTGCGAGTGACCGGAAAGGCGATCCGCGCTTGCGAAGCCTGTGGCCTTATGGCAAGGA
>JAPLPA010000258.1:7307-17602 GCA_026400415.1 Afipia sp.
GAGCACTCCATTGGTAATGGAGAGGTCGACAGTTCAATCCTGTCTGGCAGCACCAGCCAACTGTCTCTTTTGTCTCCTCTTTTGCGGCTAATTGATCCCTGCTAGCGTTCGCCATCACGCAAAGAGAGCGCAGGTATTCAGTTATGACTATTTCACCCATATCCACGGATACGCTTCGAAGCGACTGGTCGCGCGCTGAAGCACAGGCGCTTTACGATCTGCCGTTCGCCGATCTGATTTTTCAGGCGCAGGGCATTCACCGCCGCAATTTCGATCCCAATCACGTCGAGACCGCGAGCCTGTTGAGCATCAAGACCGGCGGCTGTCCGGAGGATTGCGGCTACTGCTCGCAAAGCGCGCATTACGACACCGGGCTCGATGCCACCAAACTGATGCAGAAAGACGATGTGGTTGCCACCGCGCAGCGCGCGAAGGATGCGGGTGCGACACGCTTCTGTATGGCTGCGGCATGGCGCAATCCCAAGGACAAGGATCTCGACAAAGTCTGCGAGATGGTTTCGGCCGTGAAGGGTCTCGGCATGGAAACCTGCGTGACGCTCGGCATGCTGACCGACGCGCAGGCCAAGCGGCTGCACGATGCAGGTCTGGATTTTTACAATCACAACGTCGATACCTCGCCGGAATTCTACGGCAAGATCATCACCACCCGCACGATGCAGGATCGCATCGAAACGCTAGCGCATGTGCGCGATCAGGGATTGAAAGTCTGCAGCGGCGGCATCGTCGGCATGGGCGAGCAGGTCGAGGATCGTCTCGGCATGCTCGTGCTGCTGGCCAATTTGCCGAGCCACCCGGAGAGCGTGCCGATCAATCTGTGGAATGAAGTAAAGGGCGTCCCCGTCAAAGAGACGGCGGAGCGTCCCGATCCGATCTCGCTGGCGCGCATGATCGCAGTCGCGCGCATCATGATGCCGAAGAGCGTCGTGCGTCTCTCCGCGGGGCGCCAGTACATGACGGACGAGTTGCAGGCACTCTGTTTTGTCGCCGGCGCGAACTCGATCTTCATCGGCGACGTACTCCTCACGACCAAAAATCCTCAGACCGAACGCGATGCCAACCTGCTGGATCGTCTTGGCATCAAGTCGAAACTCGACGACCAACGTGTTTCCATCGTCTCGAACGCCGCCGAATAAAGCGTTTCAAACAATTTCAACAATGGTTGCATGACATTCCTGCCGTGCAGCCACGCAAATTACGAAATACGGCTGGTACATCAGGCGTCGCGGCGTTAAGCCGTGATCTCACCACGCGATTGCGAGACGATGACGCCACACTTTGCCACCGCAAAATCGATGACGCCGGCCGCCGACGGCCTGAGCTATCCGATCGAAACGCCGCCGAAACCCGACGAAGCGATCGAGGTCGCGCCAGGAATCGTGTGGGTGCGTCTCACACTTCCGTTCCGATTGAACCATGTGAACATCTACCTGCTCGCCGATGGTGACGGCTGGACCATGATCGATACCGGCATCGGCAATGAGGCCACCATCGCGGCGTGGACCACGCTGTTCGAAGGCCCGCTGAAAAATTTCAATGTCACGCGGCTGATCGTTACCCATGCGCATCCCGATCATGTCGGCCTCGCGGGCTGGATTGTCGAACGCTTTGGCTGCCGGCTGTGGATGTCGCAGGTCGAGTATTTGCAGGCCGCTTACCATCAGCATCGCGGCTCTGAAGAACGGAGACTGGCGCAACGCCTGTTCTTCCGCCGTCACGGTATGAGCGAGGACATTACCGACGCGCTGCTCGGGCGCGGTCAGGATTATCTCAAGCGCGTTTCGGTTTTGCCCGCCTCGTATCGCCGCATTGCCAATGGCGACGAGATTTCCATTGGCGCGCGAAAATTCAAAATCATCACCGGCGGCGGTCACGCGCTCGATCAGGTGATGCTGTATTGCGAGGCCGACAATATTTTTCTGTCCGCCGATCAGGTGTTGAGCAAGATTTCGCCGAATGTCAGCGTGTGGGCAGTCGAGCCTGACGCGAACGCGCTTGGCGAATATCTGCGGTCGCTTGCAAGCCTTAGCGGCATCCTAAAGGACGACGTGCTGGTACTGCCGGGACACGGTGTCCCATTCTACGGCGCCAAAATCCGCATCAAGCAGCTCGCCGATCATCATGAAGATCGATGCCAGCTGATCGCGAAGGCCTGCGCGGACTCGCCGAAGGCGTCGGCGCAGTTGGTGCCGGTGGTGTTCCACAAGCATGTGCTTGACGCGCACCAGACCGGCTTTGCGGCGGGCGAGCTGATCGCGCATGTGAATTACATGCTCGTTGAGCGCCGATTGACGCAAATCCTGTCGCCGGACGGCGTTTTGCAGTTCAAGGCGGCGTGATCGGGTTTATTTCTGAACCAAACCCCCAAATTCGGCGACAAATTCGTCTCGACAGCAAAGCTGGAAACGCTCTAAAAAGGCTCCGCCTGCGTGCGCGGGCAAGCCCTTTTCCGGGGCTTCCCAGCAGGGTTTTGCGATGGAATACAATAGCTTCTTCGAAACCGCGCTTGAGCGCCTCCGCGACGAGCGCCGCTATCGCGTGTTTGCCGATCTGGAGCGCATCGCGGGCCGCTATCCTCATGCGGTCTGGCACTCGCCAAAAGGCGAACGCAACATCGTGATGTGGTGTTCGAACGATTATCTCGGCATGGGCCAGCACCCAAAGGTGGTCGGCGCGATGGTTGAGACCGCAACGCGCGTCGGCACAGGCGCTGGCGGGACCCGCAACATCGCAGGCAACAATCATTCGCTGATCCAGCTCGAGCATGAACTGGCCGATCTGCACGGCAAGGAAGCTGCGCTCGTTTTCACGTCGGGCTATGTGTCGAACCAGACCGGCATTGCGACAATCGCGAAACTCATTCCGAATTGCCTGATCCTGTCCGACGCGCTGAATCACAACTCGATGATCGAGGGTATTCGCCAGTCGGGCATTGAATATAAAGTTTTCCGTCACAACGACGCCGCACATCTCGAGGAATTGCTGAAGGCAAATCCGAACCGCCCGACGCTGATCGTGTGCGAGAGTCTTTACTCGATGGACGGCGATGTCGCGCCGCTGGAAAAATTCTGTGATCTCGCCGAAAAATACGGCGCCATGACATATGTCGATGAAGTTCATGCGGTCGGCATGTACGGCCCGCGCGGCGGCGGCATCGCCGAGCGCGACGGCGTCATGCATCGCGTCGATATTCTGGAAGGCACACTCGCAAAGGCGTTCGGCTGCCTCGGTGGATACATCGCCGGTAGCGCCAAGATGGTCGATGCGGTTCGCTCGTATGCACCGGGCTTTATTTTCACCACCGCGCTACCGCCTGCGATTTGTTCGGCGGCGACGGCGGCGATCAAGCATCTGAAATCATCGCGATGGGAACGCGAACGTCACCAGGATCGCGCCGCGCGGGTCAAGGCAATCCTGACTGCTGCGGGACTTCCGGTGATTGCCAGCGATACGCATATTGTACCGGTTTTCGTTGGCGATCCTGAGCGCTGCAAGCAGGCCTGCGACATCCTGCTGGAAGAGTTCAACATCTACATCCAGCCGATCAACTACCCGACTGTGCCCAAAGGCACCGAACGGCTGCGCATCACGCCCTCACCATATCACGATGACGGCCTGATCGACGCGTTGGCGGACGCACTGGTGCAGGTGTGGGACCGGCTCGGTTTGCCTCTGCAGGCGAAAGCCGCTGCCGCAGAATAAAAATTAAATCGCCAGCCGGTCCTGAGGCCGCAACGGCGTCTCCGACAAAACAATTCGCATGAGGTCCGCAGCGTTGCGCGCGCCGAGCTTGTCCATGATCCGAGCGCGGTGAACTTCGATCGTTCGTGGACTTATTTCTAGCCGCCTGCCCGCCTCCTTGTTCGACGCGCCGCGTGCGACCTGTGCCAGCACATCGCGCTCGCGCCGTGTCAGCAAGTGCCGGCCCGGAAAGTCCGAAAGCCCATCGATATGTCCGGCCATCGAGCGGCGATAGGCCATCACGGCTTCGCGAACTCGCTCAATTATCACACTTGCCGAAAACGGCTTTTCCAGAAAATCCAGCGCGCCAAGTTTCATCGCCTCGACTGCCATCGCGACATCCGACTGACCCGAAATGACGAACACGGGCGCTGCAAACCGCATGTCGGATAATCGCCGCAAAACCTCCAGCCCAGGCACACCCGGCAAATGAAGATCGAGGATCACGCAAACCGGATTGCCCATCGGGAGCGCTTCGAAGAACGCGCCACCGTCGCCGAAAGCCTGGGTTGAAAACCCTTCTATTTTCAGCAGGAGAGACAGTGCATCACGAACGGAGGGATCGTCATCGACGATAAAGACCGGCGAATCTGGATTGAGTGCAAGCAATTGCCCCATTGTAAGCCTCTCGAGTAGTGTTACCTCGGTAATACAACTTTTACGTGTATATGCTGATTCGCCTGTTGCGCAAAGCCTTAGGTCAAAGCCTTGGCCAGAGGATTTGCGCCGTGGGTCGGCGCTAACGCGCGCCATTCGGGTGAGGCCGGCATTGGTGCGCGCCGAAGTGAGGCAGGCTAATGTCGGCATTCAGAGCTAGCCGCAGGACCAAATGAGATGCTGCACGACTGGAGCGTGATCGCGGTTGCCTTCGGCTACATCGGGCTGCTGTTTGTCATCGCAAGCTACGGCGAGAAACTGACGCAACTTCAGCGCGGACGCATCGGCGGCCTGATCTACCCGCTGTCGATGGCCATCTATTGCACGTCATGGACGTTTTTCGGTTCGGTCGGCCTCGCAACTCGAACCGGCATTGAATTTATCGCGATTTATGTCGGGCCGATCCTGATGATCGCATTCTGCACGCCGGTGCTGATGCGGGTGATCCGTCTTGCGAAAGCGCAGAACATCACATCGATCGCCGACTTCATTGCCGCACGCTACGGAAAGAGTCAGGCTGTCGCGGCCACTGCAGCATGTATCGCAATCATCGGCTCCGTTCCCTATATCGCGCTCCAGCTCAAGGCCGTCGCTTCATCGCTCGAAACGATCCTTAATCAGGATCAGGACATTTCGAGCATTCCCTATATCGGTGACATCGCACTTCTGGTGACGGCAACGCTCGCAATTTTTGCGATTCTGTTCGGCACGCGACAGACCGACGCCACTGAACATCAACACGGGCTGATGTTTGCGGTAGCGACGGAATCGATCGTCAAACTGGTGGCCTTTCTTGTCGCCGGCGCTTTCGTCACCTTCTACATGTTCGGACCGACCGAACTGATCGAGCGCGCGATGAAAACTCCGGAGGCCGTGCGCGCCATCCAGACCCCGCTGTCGGTCGGAAACTTCCTTGCAATGACATTGCTATCCTTTTTGGCGATCATGCTGCTGCCGCGGCAGTTTCATGTCAGCGTCGTCGAAAATTCGACCGAAACAGAAGTGCGCCGCGCGCGCTGGCTGTTTCCGATGTATCTGGTTGCTATCAATATTTTTGTAATTCCGATTGCGCTGGCGGGACTGATCACTTTCCCCTTCGGTGCATCGGACAGCGACATGTACGTGTTGGCGCTGCCAATATCGGCTGAAGCAGATTTTCTCAGCGTCTTCATCTTCGTCGGCGGGCTGTCGGCCGCAACCGCGATTGTTCTGGCACGCCGGCCAGCTTCGCCCGACGGCAAGCCGAATTTCGCGGGCTTCCTGCTCAAGGTCCGCCGTGTGGCGATCTTTGCCATCATGGTGATGGCCTATCTTTATTATCGAGTCCTCGGCAACACACAGCTCGCAGCCATCGGGCTTCTGTCATTCGCCGCAATCGCCCAACTAGCACCAGCTTTTTTCGGCGGATTGATCTGGCGGCGTGCGACGGCGCGCGGCGCGATGGGCGGCATGCTGATCGGATTCGCCGTATGGGCCTATACGCTTTTCCTGCCGAGCTTCGCCGACATCGACCCGCTCGGTACCGAATGGCTTGCGGAAGGATTGTTCGGAATTTCGGCTCTGCGACCGCAGGCGCTCCTTGGCACGGGATTAAGTCCGCTGATTCATGGTGTGCTGTGGAGTCTGTCGCTTAACGTCCTCACTTACATTGTGCTGTCGTTGATGCGCCAGCCCACGTCAATCGAACGCGTGCAGGCCGATCTGTTCGTGCCCAGCGAACTCGCACCCATTGCGCCGAACTTCATGCGCTGGCGCACCACCGTAACTGTGCAGGATCTTCTCGGCACAGTTGCGCAATATCTCGGCCCTGAACGCGCGCTCGAATCGTTCGAGACATTTGCGACCAAGCATCGCATCAGCATCGAGAAAAGCGCGCCGGCAGATTTCCAACTGCTTCGTCACGCCGAGCATCTGATTGCGTCGTCGATCGGTGCGGCGTCGTCGCGCCTCGTGATGTCGCTGCTTCTGCGCAAGCGTGCAGTGTCTGCAAAGGCCGCCCTCAAACTGCTCGACGACGCGCATGCGGCGCTGCATTTCAATCGCGAGATGCTGCAGACCGCGCTCAACCACGTCCGCCAGGGAATTGCCGTCTTTAACCCAGAGCTTCATCTCATCACGTCGAACAGACAGTTCGGCGAGATTCTGGATCTTCCGGCGCAGTTCGCGCAGATCGGCATTCCGCTTGTCGAAATTATCGAATTTATTGTCAGCAGCGACAGCGGACAGGCATCCGATGAAGCAACGCTGCAAAGCAGGCTGGCGGCCTATACTGCCGAGGGTGAACCGTATCTTGAGCGACTCACCGGTCGCAACATGGTCGTCGAAGTCCGCGCCAACCGGATGCCGGGCGGCGCACTTGTTGTCACATTTACCGACATTACGCCGAGCTTTGAGGCCGCCGAAGCGCTGGAGCGCGCCAATGCAACGCTGGAAAAACGCGTTCGCGAGCGCACCGAAGAATTGACGCGCCTCAACACGGAACTCGCTCGCGCAAAGAGCACGGCGGAAGAAGCCAACATTTCGAAGACGCGATTTCTTGCCGCTGCCAGCCACGACGTGCTTCAGCCGCTCAATGCTGCTCGGCTTTACGTCACAAGCTTGGTTGAACGCAAAGCCGGCGGCGAAGATGCGCGACTCGTCGGCAATATCGACGACTCACTGGAGGCCATCGAAGAAATTCTCGGAGCCCTGCTCGACATTTCGAGATTGGATTCCGGCGCGATGACACCCTCCATCACCAGCTTTCGCATGAGCGACCTGATGCGTTCTCTCGAAGTCGAATTCAAACCGGTTGCACAAGAGAAAAAACTCGAACTCACCTTCGTGACGTCCACGCTTGCCGTCTCGTCCGATCGCGTGCTGTTGCGGCGGTTGCTGCAGAACCTGATTTCCAACGCCGTCAAGTACACGCCCAAAGGCCGCGTACTTGTGGGCTGCAGGCGCATCGGCGGAGCTCTTCAAATCGGAATTTACGACACGGGAGTCGGCATTCCGATTCTCAAGCGCGGAGAAATCTTCAAGGAATTTCATCGTCTCGATCAGGGAGCACGAATTGCGCGCGGTCTCGGTCTTGGCCTATCGATTGTAGAGCGCCTCGCCAAGGTGCTGAATCACGGCATTGTCGTCGATTCCAATCTCGGTGGCGGATCGCGTTTTTCGGTCACGATGCCGATTGCCAATACGATCACGCATGTCTCGGCGCTTGCGGGTGCCAACATGTCGGACAGAACGCCGATGAGCGGCACCCTGATCGTCTGCATTGAAAACGACCGCGCCATTCTCGACGGCATGAAAACACTTCTGACCGGCTGGGACGCAAAGGTGATCGCGGCGCCCGATCTAGCTTCCGCCTCAGAGGCGATTGCAGCGTCGAACCAGCGCGTGACCGGCATGCTGGTCGATTATCATCTAGACCGCGGCAATGGCATCGCGGCAATCCGCGAAATCCGCCAGAAATTCGGCTCGGGAATTCCCGCCATCCTGATCACGGCGGATCGCAGCCCGCAGGTGCGATACGCGGCGCGCGAAGAAGGCATCGTCGTACTCAACAAGCCGGTGAAGCCTGCGGCCATGCGCGCCCTGCTGGGACAATGGCGCGCACAGCAAGTCGTCGCTGCTGAGTAATTATTTTTATTGCGGAACGCTGGCCTGATTCCATTGCCCGCCAGCGATCTTTGCCGCCGCGATGACGGCCTGCGTCCGGCTCTCGACGCCGAGTTTTTGCAGAATCGCCGACACGTGCGCCTTGATGGTAGCTTCGGAGACGCCAAGCTCAAATGCGATCTGTTTGTTCAAAAGCCCTTCCGACAGCATCATCAGCACGCGCACCTGCTGCGGCGTCAGCGTCACCAGCCGGTCACGCAGCTTCATCATGTCCGGATCGGCGGCCGCCGACAGATCGACATCGGCGGGAATCCAGACATCGCCGCGCATGACCTTGCCAATGGCATCGCGCAGCGTCTCAACGCCGAACCGCTTCGGAATAAAACCCGACGCACCGAAGTCCATTGAGCGCCTGATGGTCGCCGAATCGTCACTGGCAGATACAATGACGACTGGAATCGCTGGAAATTGCGCGCGCAGATAAATCAGACCCGAGAAACCGCTAATTCCCGGCATCGACAGATCGAGCAGAATCAAGTCGACATCGCTTTCGCGATCGAGCAACGCGGTCAATTCCTCGAACGAACCCGCCTCATTGATCTTCGCCGAGGCCACGACGCTTGCGACCGCTTGTCGCAAGGCATCGCGAAACAGCGGGTGATCGTCGGCGATAACAAGATGGGTACTGACAGCGTTCATTGATCCAAACTGATCTGAAGCGGCGGAACTTGATTGTTGCTCTGGCCTTTGCGGCGACGATGCAAAGTCGATCATTCTCCGGAGCTAAAGCCGTTGCAAGCACAACCGCCCTCGCGCCTGCCGCATCCTAAATCAACGCGATCATTGTGCAATGCAAGAAAGACCGCGGCTTGGTTTTGGCATGCGGTGAGCCAAAAGTCGTATAGGGCGGCGTTTCACGCCAATGTTATTCAGATACTGAACTCACCGCGTTTTGAGCCGACAATAAGACCGGCGCGGGGGCGACCTTTTTGTCAACAATTTGGGGAGCATTTGAGATGGCCACTATAGCTGCAAGTTCGAACCGAGCGGGAGGCATGACGAAAGACGAACGTTTCGTCGTGTTCGCATCTTCGCTTGGTACTGTTTTCGAATGGTATGACTTCTACCTCTACGGATCGCTCGCAGCGATCATCGGCGCGCAGTTCTTCTCCGCTTATCCGCCGGCAACTCGCGATATCTTCGCGCTACTCGCGTTCGCCGCGGGCTTCCTTGTGCGCCCGTTCGGCGCGATCGTGTTCGGCCGCGTCGGCGACATCGTCGGCCGCAAATACACCTTCCTTGTCACCATCGTCATCATGGGTCTGTCGACTTTCATCGTCGGCCTGCTTCCAAACGCAGCCACCATCGGCATCGCGGCTCCGATCATCCTGATCGGTCTTCGCCTGCTGCAGGGTCTCGCGCTCGGTGGTGAATACGGCGGTGCTGCGACTTACGTCGCTGAGCATGCTCCGAAGGATAAGCGCGGTTACTATACCTCGTTCATTCAGACCACCGCGACGCTCGGTCTGTTCCTGTCGCTGCTGGTCATTCTCGCGACACGCACGATCATGGGTGAAGCCGACTTCGCGGCATGGGGCTGGCGTATTCCGTTCCTGCTTTCTGTCCTTCTGCTCGGCGTTTCGGTCATCATTCGTCTGAAATTGAATGAATCGCCGGTCTTCCAGAAGATGAAGGAAGAGGGCAAGTCGTCGAAAGCTCCGTTGACGGAATCCTTCGGAAACTGGAGCAACGCCAAGATCGTGCTGATCGCACTGCTCGGCGGCGTGATGGGTCAGGGCGTTGTCTGGTACACCGGACAGTTCTACGCACTCTTCTTCATGCAATCGATCCTCAAGGTCGATGGCTACACCGCGAACATTCTGATCGCGTGGTCGCTGTTGCTGGGAACCGGCTTCTTCATCGTGTTCGGCGCGTTGTCGGACAAGATTGGCCGCAAGCCCATCATCTTGTCGGGCTGCTTGATCGCCGCGCTGACGTTCTTCCCGATCTTCCGCATGATCTCGACCAACGCCAATCCGCAGTTGGAAAAGGCGCTTGAGACCGTGAAGGTTCAGGTTGTTGCAGATCCGAAGGGCTGCGGCGATCTGTTCAATCCGGTCGGCACCCGTGTGTTCACGGCGCCTTGCGATACTGCACGTGCCTTCTTGGCCCAGACGTCGGTCAAGTATGACACCGTTGCGGGACCTGCAGGTTCGCCTGTTGCGGTGAAGATCAACGGTGTGGATACGCCTTACACGGCTGCTGCAGCGTCGAAC
>JAPLPA010000193.1 GCA_026400415.1 Afipia sp.
AACTCGGCGGTGATCTCCACCGGCAATCCGGCGCGGGTATAGACCCAGGCTACATCATGGTCCTTGGTAGGACCGGCGCGAACATTCACATGATCGGATTTCAGGCTGACGTACCGCGGCACAGGAAGCCCGCTCGTGGTCACGCTCGCATCCTTTGCCGCAAAGAGCACGGTGCAGGACGCGACGACAACGATACCGCCCAATATGGTCGTTGCGAAAATACGTCCCAGCGTCATTGCCTCTGCCCCTAATTTCTTCTCGGTGCCGTACCCACGCGTCCTGCGGGGTTCTTGTCTTGGCCCCGCCTTCTGCTAGAGAGGACGAAGCATCAAACGACAGGAATTCCTTGGGAAAGCCCGACGGGCCAACCCGATTTCCACCTTCGAACAGGTCGGTTAATGTCGGCTGAACGGGCGGACATTCCTCAAGAGTTCCAGCAGAGATAATTCAAGAATGGTAGCGGGTAAGAAAAAGCCTCTCGTCGTCGTGACCCGGAAGCTGCCCGACAGCACCGAAACGCGCTTGCGCGAATTATTCGATACCCACCTCAATCTCGATGACACGCCATTGACGCCCACCCAACTCGCCGAGGCGTTCCGTACTGCTGACATTATTGTCCCCACCGTCACCGACGAAATCACTGCCGACATTATCAATCAGCCGGATGTGAAGCTGAAGCTGATCGCCAACTTCGGTAACGGTGTAGATAATATCGACGTGGCGGCGGCGGTTGCTCGCGGCATCACTGTCACCAACACGCCGAAGGTTTTGACCGAAGACACCGCCGACATGACAATGGCGTTGCTCCTCGCAGTTCCCCGCCGCATGATCGAGGGCGCGTCAATTCTGCCGGATGGCAAGGAATGGGCGGGCTGGTCGCCGACATGGATGCTGGGTCATCGTCTCGGCGGCAAACGTCTTGGCATCATCGGCATGGGCCGCATCGGACAGGCGCTCGCCCGGCGCGCGCATGCATTCGGATTGCAGATCCATTATCACAACCGCCGCCCCGTCGCGCCGCAGATCGAGGAAGAATTGGGCGCAACATACTGGGAAAGCCTCGACCAGATGCTTGCCCGAATGGATTTCATCTCGGTGAATTGCCCGCACACGCCGGCGACATTTCATCTGTTGTGACGAAGTCACGCTGGTCAAGATGCTCGAAGATGGCGAAATCGGCGGGGCTGCGCTCGACGTCTACGAGAACGAACCTGCGGTGAATCCGAAGCTCATTCGCCTCGCCAAAGCCAACAAGGTCGTGCTGATGCCCCATATGGGATCGGCAACAATCGAAGGCCGCGTCGAGATGGGCGAGAAGGTAATGATCAACATCCGCACCTTCCTCGACGGCCACAGGCCTCCTGATCGCGTGCTGCCGGGCGTGGCCTGATCTGATTATTTGTGCCCGCTTAAATCCCTGATCGTCGGGTTGTCGCCGTTCAGCGGATTTGACGGATCGCGCGCGTAACGCAGCGTCTCAAAACGCATCGCACGCGCATCGATCATCACCAGCCGCCCGACCAACCCTTCACCGAAGCCAACAATCTCGCGGATGGTCTCCAATGCCATCATCGAACCCAGCACACCGGCGAGTGCGCCGAGCACGCCGGCCTCTTCGCAGGTCGGCGTCGTTCCCGGAAGCGGTGCTTCAGGAAACAGGCAGCGATAGGTGGGATTGAGTTCGCCCTGGGGGTTTTTCTCATGCGCGCGGATAGTTGTCAGCGACGCATCGAAGACACCGAGCGCACCCGCAATCAGTATTTTACCCGCAAGATAGCAGGCATCCGAAACAAGATAGCGCGTCGCGAAATTATCCGATCCATCGACAACCAAATCGTAGCCGCCGATCAGCGCCATCGCATTCGCAGCATTCAATCGTACGTTATGAGTGCGAAGCGTGACATGCGGATTGAGCGCAAGAATTTTATCAGCGGCACTGTCCACCTTGGGCCGCCCGACATCCGGCGTTGCGTGAATGACCTGGCGCTGCAGGTTGGACAGCGAAACCATATCGTCATCGACGACGCCGAGCGTGCCGATACCTGCGGCCGCCAGATACATCAGAACAGGAGCGCCGAGACCGCCCGCGCCGATTACCAGCACGCGCGCGGATTGCAGCGCGGCCTGACCGGGGCCGCCCACTTCGCGCAGCACAATATGGCGCGCGTATCGTTCAAGTTCTTCCTGTGTCAGCATCCAACCGTCGCAGTGCTTTTGCGGACAAAACAACTGTGCTTTAAGTAAGCGTCGTATCAGTAAAGAGTATGGGCATGAAGCCGTTGTTCGCATATGCGTTGCTTGTCGGGCTTATGGCGCAGCCTGCATCCGCACAATTGGCTGCGACACCCACGCCGGTGAAGCCAAAGTCGGTGACAACGACCCCCATTCGCCCGCAACTTCAGACGCCTGCCGATACCGCGAACGACATGGCGCGCACGGACCGGCTTTCGATTCAGTCGGATCTGGCATGGGTCGGCCTTTATAATGGCGCGATCAATGGTGAAGTCAGCGACCGGATGGTGACCGCCATCAAGGAATTCCAGAAAGATCACGGCGCGCTGCGTCAAACCGGCGTACTTAATCCGAAGGAACGCGACACGCTGAGCGATGCCGCACAAAAACTTCAGGACAATGTCGGCTGGAAGCTGGTCAGCGAGCCTGTGACCGGCGCGCGCATCGGACTGCCTATGAAATTGCTCCCGCAGGTAACCACCGACGTCAATGGGACAAAATGGTCGTCCGCCACCGGGACAATCCAGATCGAGATGGCGCGCCGCAAGGAAGCGGGTGCAACCACGGCGAATGTTGCTGACAAAGAAAAGAAGGCGAATGCGCGCAAGACCGATTACAGCGTCATCAGGCCGGATTTCTTTGTGCTGTCGGGTTCGCAGGGGCTGAAGAAATTCTATGTTCGCGGTCAGACGCGTGACAACGAAGTGCGCGTCATGACAATTCTCTACGATCAGGCCACCGAAGGCACGATGATTCCCGTCAGCGTCGCCATGTCGAGCGCGTTCAATCCGTTTCCCGGAAGCACAACCGCGCAAACCGGCTCAACACGAAGAAAAGTGGAATACTCGACCGGCATCGTCGTGAACTCAAACGGCGCTATCATTGCGGACCGGCAGGCAACCGAATCATGCGCGTCGATTGTCGTGCAGGGCTTCGGCAATGCCGAACGCGTCGCCGACGACGAGACGCGCGAGCTTGCGCTGCTTCGCATTTACGGCGCGACCGGCATGAAGCCCCTGCCAATAATGGCGAGCGCCGCTGTGAAACCGACCGCATCTGTCACAGGCGTTCCCGATCCACAAAGCCAGGGCGGGCGCGCCGCGGTGACGTCAGTTGCCGCGAATTCCGCCGAAGGTGTGCTGACGCCCGATCTCGGACTTGGTTTCTCCGGCGCGGCTGCGCTGGACAGCGATGGAAAATTTACAGGCATGGCGCGGCTCAAGCCCGCCGTGTTGGCCGGTCCTGCCAATGCGGCGCTGCCATCGCAGGCGATTCTTGTCAGTGCAGACTCTGTCCGCGAATTTCTGAAAGCCAATTTCGTGGTGCCGGCAGCAGGTCCTTCAGACGCAAAGACTTCGGTGTTGCGCGTCATTTGCATCAGAAAATAGAATTCACTTCTGACATTTCGGACACCAGAAGGTGGATCGCCCATTCTGAGTGAAGCGCTTAACGGTACCGCCGCATCTCGGCGTTTTGCATTTTTCGCCTTCGCGGTCATAGACCTGAAAAGAGTGCTGGAAGTATCCTAGCTCACCATCGGTTTGACGATGATCGCGCAACGATGAGCCGCCGGCTTTTATCGCGGCGTTGAGCACGCTGTGAATCGCATCGACTAATCGCTCGGCACGATCGTTAGGCAGTCCGGCTTTGGTAGCAATCGTCGATGCTTGCCGCTTCGGCGACAGATGCGCGCGAAACAAAGCCTCGCAGACATAGATATTTCCAAGACCCGCCACAACGCGCTGATCGAGTAGCGCAGCTTTAAGGCTGGTTTTCTTCCCCGCGCAGGCGCGTGCCAGCATTGCTGCGTTGAATTCATTGCCGAGCGGTTCAGGCCCAAGCCCGCGCAGCAACGACTCGCTGTCCAATTCAGAACGCGCCACGATTTTCATGTAGCCAAAACGTCTCGGATCGTTGAACGAGACCACCGCGCCCGACGCCATGTGAAACACCACATGATCGTGGGCGCGATCCTCGCTGCGCGCATGATGAAACGCGCCGGGAGTGACGTCGCCCTCGCCTTTTCCGACCCGAAACGATCCCGACATGCCCAGATGCATGATCAGCACATCGCCACTCTCAAGATCGGCCATTAGATACTTTGCGCGGCGGCCCAGTCCAGTCACGACCCTGCCTTCAAGCCGCGCCACGAAGTCCTTCTGAAACGGAAATCGCAAGTCCCGCCGTCGCGCTTCTACCCGCATAATCCGTACACCCTCCATGACGGGCTGCAGGCCACGGCGCACGGTCTCGACCTCGGGTAATTCAGGCATTTTCGCTGCGTTCACCTTTAAGGACGGACGTGATAGCGCCATTGGCGGCGGCGCGCTATGGTCCTCGCCAGAGAGAGCATGCGATGGAAAGATTTGACGAAACAACGCATTTTGGCTTCAGGGATGTCGATCTGAAGCAAAAGCAGTCGCTGGTGAATGACGTGTTTCACAGCGTCGCCAAGCGCTACGACCTGATGAACGACCTGATGTCGGCGGGCATGCACCGCGTCTGGAAGGACGCGATGATCGTGGCGCTCAATCCGCCGCGCGGCAACGCCCCGTTCGCGCTGCTCGATGTGGCTGGCGGCACGGGCGACATTTCGTTCCGCGCCGCCAAAGCATCGGGTCAGGGATTTCACGCTACGGTCTGTGACATCAATCCCGAGATGTTGGCTGTCGGACGTGAGCGCGCTGTTGCGCAGCATTTGGACGACAGGGTCGATTTTGTCGAAGGCAACGCCGAACAGCTTGCATTCGCCAACAAGAGTTTCGACGCCTACACCATCGCGTTCGGCATTCGCAACGTGCCGCGGATTTCGATGGCTCTTGCAGAAGCCTATCGCATTCTCAAGCCGGGTTCGCGGTTTCTGTGCCTTGAATTCTCATCGGTCGATGTGCCGGGTTTGGATAAAATCTACGATACGTTTTCCTTCCAGGTGATTCCGCAACTTGGCAAGGCCGTGACGGGCGATTCCGAATCCTATCAGTATCTCGTCGAATCGATCCGGAAATTTCCCAAGCCAAATATCTTTGCTGACATGATCCGCGCCGCAGGATTTTCACGCGTCAAGCACGACATCATGTCCGGCGGCATTGTCGCTCTGCATTCGGGCTGGCGTTTGTGATCTCTGGCATCACGCATACGTTGCGATTGTCGCGCGCCGCATTCGTGTTTGCGCGCGAAGGCGTATTCGGCATTCCCGATCCCTCAACTCTGCCGCCGCAGGCGCAGTTGCCCATTCGTATCGCGCGTTTGATCGAGCGGCGGGACGCCGCGACGAGCGGACGTCTTTCACGTGCCTTGACGCGTCTCGGACCGACTTACGTCAAGCTCGGTCAATTTCTCGCAACCCGTCCCGATGTCGTCGGCGTCGCGATGGCGCGTGATCTTGAAAATCTGCAGGACCGGCTGCCGCCATTTCCGCAGGCGCAGGCAGAAGCCGCTATCGTAGCAGCGTTCGATAAGCCTGTCGCGCAGGTGTTTGCGAGCTTCGGCGAACCTGTTGCGGCTGCATCAATTGCACAGGTCCATCGCGCTGAAGTTGAAAAAGACGGTGTTCTTAAGCCTGTTGCTGTGAAAGTTCTTCGGCCCAACGTCGGCGGGCGTTTTCAGCACGACCTCAGTTCGTTCCTTTTCGCCGCTCGCAAGATCGAGGCAATCTCACCTGAAGCGCGACGGCTACGCCCGATCGAAATCGTCGAGACGCTTGCGCGTTCGGTGGCGATGGAAATGGATCTGCGACTCGAGGCGGCGGCGTTGTCCGAGATGGCGGAGAACACCCGCGACGATCTGGAGTTTCGCGTGCCGAGCGTCGATTGGGACCGAACCAGCCATCATGTGC
>JAPLPA010000279.1:0-8784 GCA_026400415.1 Afipia sp.
TTCGCATCCGGCGGATCGATGGTGACCAGTGGCACGTCGCGCCAGTCCTCGCGGCCCGCAAGCGTTGCGGGCTTAGCATCTTCAGACTCGCGAATGGCGTCGGCAGGAAATTCCTGCGGAATGTCGTGCGCGTGAATGGCGATCATGCTGACCGCCTTCTCGGTCTTCAACGAACCTAGACGATCTTTGACGCGTCCAGACGGCAGGCCATAACCCCGCGCCCGCATCAACTCAACGCTGACGAGGTCGCCATCTTGCGCGCCTTTGACATCGGCGGAGGCAATCGCAAGTTCGCGCCCGACTTGTTTTTTGTCGATCGGGATCAAGCGGCCATCGCCATTCGGCAATGTACGGAAAATCCCAAGAACGCGGTGTTGGGTTTTGTCGAGGAGCTTGATGACGCGGCCGCGATAGATTTTCTCATGCCGATTGTCGGGCTTCTCTACGCGGAGAAGCACGCGGTCGCCGATCCCTGCGGCCGTCCCCGACGGCGGACGGCGCGGAATGTGAATCCGTATTGTTGGGGCGGGGCCGTCTGCTTCTTCCAGCCACTCGGCGGGCGTGGCCAGCAACTCGCCATCGCTGTCGCGCCCGGTCACGTCGGCCACGAGCGTGGGCGGCAGAGATTTCGCCTCGCGTACTTTCTTTCCGCTTTTGGCGATCACGCCTTCATCGGACAGGTCGCGCAGGATCCGACGCAATGCCGCGCGGGAATCGTTCTTCAATCCGAAATGCCGGGCGAGTTCGCGGGTTCCGGCTTCACCGGGATGCAATGTGATAAACGCGACGATACTTTCCCGGTCGGGAAAGGCGTTCGTCGCGTCATGTTTCTTTTTCATTATCCGTTTGCTTTGCCGGCGCTCTTTTTGGAGGCAACGGTTGCTGCCTTCGCTGCGGCAGCTTTTGGTGGCGCAGTCTTTGCCGTCTTGGCAACTTTGGCTTTCACCGGGATGACGACCGCTTCTGTCACGTCAGTCTTTGCAGTCGCCTTTTTCTTTGGCGCGGCTTTCTTGGCAGCCGCCTTCGGAGCGGCATCCGCGTCGTTGGTCGGCGCCGTCTTGGTCACCTTTGGCTTCGCAGCTTTCTTCTTAGCGGCGCGCTTGGGCTTGCCGCCGCCTCGGGCCGCGCGTTCTTCGATTAGCGCAATCGCTTCTTCGAGTGAGAGTTTTTCCGGCTCGATGTTATCAGGGATCGTCGCATTGATGCCGTCGATGGTGACGTAAGCACCGTAGCGGCCCTTCTTGCGCAAGATCGTTCCCCCACGCGCCGGATATTCGCCGACCGGAGTTCCGGGATCGGCGCCGAAGCGCTTGCTCGGGCCTTTGAGAATTTTTTCTGCAATCAGCGTCACTGCGCGATTGAGTCCGACATTGTAAACGTCGTCGCCCGCCTCAAGACTGGCATAGGTCTTGATGTGGCGCACGAAGGGACCGAAGCGACCGATGCCGGCCGTGATCGGCTCGCCGTCCTCCGGGTGCTTGCCGATTTCGCGCGGCAACGAGAGCAGCTTCAGCGCAAGCTCAAGCTCGACATCAGCAGGCGACATCTCTTTTGGGATGCCCGCACGTTTCGGCTTTTCGTCCTCGCCGTAATCCTTCGCATCGCCAAGCTGGATGTAAGGACCGAAACGTCCGGCCTTCACCGCAACTTCGAGGCCGGACACCGGGTCTTTGCCAAGCGCGCGATCGGTCGATCCGCTGCTTGCTGCAAGCGGACGCGTATAACGGCACTCGGGGTAGTTCGAGCAGCCGACGAACGCGCCGAACTTGCCGGCTTTCAAATTCAGTTTGCCATTGCCGCAGCTCGGGCATTGGCGCGGATCTCCGCCGTCGGTGCGCGGCTCGTAGATGTGTTCGCCCAACATGGCGTCGAGCACGTCGAGCACTTCGGATACGCGAACATCCTTGATGTCGTTGCACGCGCCGATGAAACCGGTCCAAAACTCCTTGAGAACCTGTTGCCAGGAAATCTCGTTGTTGGAGACGCGGTCGAGCTGTTCTTCCAACGCTGCCGTGAAGTCGAATTCGACATACCGCGCGAAATAATTCTCCAGGAAAGCGATGACGACGCGGCCCTTGTCCTCTCCGTAAAGCCTCTTCTTCTCGAGCTTTACATAGCCACGATCTTTCAACACCTGAAGGATCGACGCATAGGTCGACGGACGACCGATGCCGAGTTCTTCCATGCGCTTGACGAGCGAGGCTTCCGAGAAACGCGGCGGTGGTTCGGTGAAATGCTGATTAACGCTGAGGCTCTCGCGCTTCAGCGTTTCGCCCTGATTGATGACGGGCAGGCGCTTTGAATCTTCGTCCTCAGAATCGTCGTCGCGGCCCTCTTGATACACGGCAAGGAAGCCGTCGAACTTCACGACTTGGCCGGTGGCACGCAATTCAAGCACACGCTTGCCTGCGGTCGCAGTGATATCGACCGTGGTGCGTTCCATCTCGGCCGATTCCATCTGGCTGGCGACGGTGCGCATCCAGATCAGTTCATAAAGCCGCGACTGGTCGTTATCGAGCCGCGCTTTTAAGCTGGCGGGACGACGTGACAAATCCGTCGGGCGGATGGCTTCATGCGCTTCCTGCGCATTTTTGGCCTTGGACGTGTACTGGCGTGGCGAATCCGGCACGTAGGCTTTGCCGTAGTCTTCGCCGATCACCGTGCGGGCCTGCGTGATGGCGGAGGGATCGATCTGCACGCCGTCGGTTCGCATATAGGTGATGAGGCCGGTGGTTTCGCCGCCAATGTCGATGCCTTCATAAAGACGCTGCGCGATACGCATGGTGTGGGCGGGCGCGAAGCCGAGCTTTCGGCTGGCTTCCTGTTGCAGCGTCGATGTCGTGAACGGCGATTGCGGATTGCGGCGCGCAGGCTTGGCCTCAACGGTCGCGACGGTAAAGTTCGCGGATTCCATCGCCTTTTTGAAATCTTCGGCCTCGGTGCCAGTGCCGATGTCGAGCCGGGTGATCTTTTTGCCGTCTGCGCCCACGAGGCGAGCCTCGAAGCTCTCACCGCGCGGCGTGGCAAGCGTCGCCAGCAGCGACCAGTATTCCTTCGGGATGAATTTTTCGATTTCGAGTTCGCGGTCGCAAACGAGTCTCAATGCAACAGACTGCACGCGGCCGGCAGATCGCGCGCCGGGCAGCTTGCGCCACAGCACAGGGGAGAGCGTGAAACCGACGAGGTAATCCAGTGCGCGGCGGGCCATGTAAGCATCCACGAGCGCGCCGTCGATTTCGCGCGGATGCGCCATCGCCTCGGTGACGGCCTGCTTGGTGATGGCGTTGAAGACCACGCGCTCGATCTTCTGATCTTTGAGGGCGCGCTTTTCCTTCATGATTTCCAAGACGTGCCACGAGATGGCTTCGCCCTCGCGATCGGGGTCGGTTGCCAGGATCAGCTTGTCGGCACCCTTGAGCGCCTTGGCGATCTCGTTGAGACGGCCGGCGGCCTTGGGATCGATCTCCCAGATCATCTGGAAATTAGAGTCCGGATCGACCGATCCGTTCTTGGCCGGGAGGTCGCGGACATGACCGTACGAGGCCAAAACCTCGTAGCCGGGGCCCAAATATTTGTTGATCGTCTTGGCCTTGGCAGGCGACTCGACAATGACGAGGTTCATTTGATTCCAATAACTTACAGGGGGAACGCACGACGGAATCACAGGATTTCCGATGGCAGCTCAGCCCGATACATGGGTAAAACAGGCTGTCCTGTCAAATCGCGGTCCGGTGAATTGGCCTCAAAGCGGCCCGGATTACGATTGTCCTGTGAAAATATGCCTATTTCAGGTTGCACACGCTATACGTGTATTTTAGTGTTTGGCTTACAACCGACACCAATGCCGGCGTCATGCGATGAGGGTCGCCAATGGCCGCGCGCGAAGACCCGGATGAGCGTCACGATGCCGCCGATGAACCCGGCGATGGCGGGCCGGACACACGCCGTCGCGCGCATGACTAGCCTTCGGAAAACCGAAGGGAGAGTTACATGCGTTCAGCGATTGATTTTGCGATTGTGGTTGTTGCCGGCGTCGTCGTGTTGCCGGCCATCGTGACGTGGCTTTACGTCATTCATCCCGTGCGGCTGTTGCACAAAGCCTTCAAGGGGCGGCTGCGGGCAGGGCGCAGCTAGGTCGGCCTTTTCACCAAACCTGCTTCGGTGCCTGCAAAGCGCCACTCAATGGTTTCGCCGCGTTTGATCCCGATGCGGGAACCAGCGCCGCCACCGTTCTTCAATTCGCAAAAGCATTTCCGTCGCGAATGGAGCAGCTGGTGCTCGTAACGGTCGTCGACAATATTTCCCGCACGACGCCATCGAGGCTTTTGCGCTTCATAGCACCGCCGCCGTCTTTGCCGTGTGTCACGCTGACGGTGCAGGTCGAGTACGACGGATCGAACGAGACGACTGCGCGCATTGCGCCCGAGCAGCCGGCGCCAGAATAATCGCGATTGGCGACGAGATGATTTCCTTCAAACCGAAGGCCGCGCGCTTCGCCATTTCTGGTGTTCGCCGCGTTGGGATCGCTTTCAGATGTTCCGCGTTGCGATCCAATAGCGCGCGATGCTCGCTCAAAGAGTTGCCCGGTGCTGCTGATATAAACGAGGTAGCTGATTTGCGAGCCGCCGCCGTGCTCCTTACCGTCCGGGTCGCGCACCATGTTCTGGACTGACCAGCCGATGGATACAGTCTTGTTATAAAGCTGCGATGGGGCGGAGTTTGCGGCGGTGACGCCCGCGATAAGCGTGCATGAAATCAAACCGAATAATCGCATGATCGATTCCTCGTTTTAACGCGGTCAGCTCTTCTTCCCGATCTTGCCTTCAGTCCCCGCAAACAGCCGCTCGATGTTTTCGCGGTGCATGATCCACAGCAGCAGCGTCAGCACACCGAACAGCACCGCGAGTGACGAGTGTTGCGACATGAATAACATCATCGGTACCACGGCGCTTGCGATCAGTGCTGCGAGCGAGGAGTAGCGCGAGATGATCGCCACACACAGCCAGATCGCGCAGAAGGCCAGCGCCATCGGCCAGAACAGTCCAAGCAACACGCCGATATAGACTGCGACACCTTTGCCGCCCTTGAATTTCAGCCACACCGGAAAGAGATGACCGAGAAATGCACCGAGCGCTGCCGCCATCGCGGCATCGGCGCCGCCGAAGTTGCCCGCGACGATGACCGCAACCGTGCCTTTGATCATGTCGCCGAGAAGCGTTGCGGCAGCGAGGCCCTTATTGCCGGTGCGCAGCACATTCGTCGCGCCGATATTGCCGGAGCCGACCGTGCGCAAATCCTGAGTGCCGGCGATTTTCGTGAGGATCAATCCGAACGGGATCGAGCCGCACAGATAGCCGAACGCGAAGGCGGCAATCAGGATGATGCTGGCGTTGCTCATGGCGATCCTTAAATATCCTGACTAGACCAGTTCATACACCGTGCGGCCGCCCACAATGGTGCGCGTGACGCGACCGGAAAATTTCGCGTCATCGAACGGCGTGTTCTTGCATTGCGATTTGAGTTCAGCCGGATCGAGCACCCACGGCACGTCGAGATCGATCACGATCACGTCGGCGGGTGAGTTCGGGCGGAGCGAACCGCCGGGAAGGTTGAGCAATTCGGCGGGCTTGGTAGACATCGCGCGGATGAGAGATTTGAGATCGACCTCGCCGGAATGCACGAGGCGCAAAGCCGCAGGCAAAATCGTCTCAAGTCCGATCGCGCCACTCGCGGCTTCCGCGAAGGGCAGGCGTTTCACTTCAACGTCCTGCGGATTGTGATCGGACATCACGGCGTCGATCAGGCCCGATGCGACGGCGGCGACAAGCGCGAGGCGGTCCGTCTCGGTGCGTAGCGGCGGCGAGAGCTTCAGGAAGGTGCGGTAGGGGCCGATGTCGTTCTCGTTCAGCGTCAGATGGTTGATTGAGACGGAAGCCGTGACGTTGAGGCCGTCGTCCTTCGCGCGCTTCAGGATTTCCAGCGACTCGATACATGTGAGAGACGCGGCGTGATAGCGGCCGCCCGTGAGTTTCACGAGCCGCATGTCGCGCTCCAGCACCACGGCCTCCGAGGCATTCGGAATTCCGAATACGCCCTCGTTCATCACGCCTTCGCCGACCAGATGCGGGTCTTCGGTGTGATGCACGATCAGCGCGTCGAAATCGCGCGCGTATGTGAGCGCGCGGCGCATCACCTGCGCGTTCATCACGCTATGATTGCCGTCGGTGAACGCGACTGCGCCAGCGGCTTTGAGAAGACCGATCTCGGTCATCTCCTCGCCCTTCATGCCTTTGGTCAAAGCCGCCATCGGATGAATGTTGACGATGGCCGTATCGCGCGCGCGGCGCAGAATGAAATCCACGGTGGCGGAATTGTCGATGACGGGCTTGGTGTCGGGCTGGCAGACAATCGTCGTGATGCCGCCGGCCGCTGCGGCGAGCGATGCCGACGCAAATGTTTCGCGATGACCCGCGCCGGGCTCACCGACGAAGGCGCGCATGTCGATCAGGCCGGGAGCCACGACCTTGCCCGCGCAGTTGATAATTTCCGTGCCTTCAGGAACGCCGGCCGCACCGATGCCCTTGCGCGCGTCTTTGATCACGCCGTCGGCAATCAGCACGTCGCCATTGGTGTCGAGGTCGCGCGACGGGTCGATCAGGCGGGCGTTGGCGAGGAGGATCGGGCGGCGGTCTGTCAGCAAGATGTTGTGTGCTCCATCATGCGTTCGGCAGGTTGCGGGCGAGGGCTTCGAGCACCGCCATACGTACCGCCACACCCATTTCGACCTGCTCGCGGATCAGCGATTGCGCGCCGTCGGCCACGATGGAGTCGATTTCCACGCCGCGATTCATCGGCCCCGGATGCATGACGAGCGCATCGGGCTTGGCGTAAGCGAGCTTCTTCTGGTCGAGGCCGTAGTAGTGGAAGTATTCGCTGCTTGACGGCACGAACGAGCCGTTCATGCGTTCGCGTTGCAGACGGAGCATCATGACGATATCTGCGCCTTCCAGTCCCTCGCGCATGTCGCGCGCGACCTCGACGCCCATGCGCTCGATGCCCGGCGGAAGAAGCGTGGAGGGTGCAACCACGCGGACGCGCGCGCCCATCGTGTTCAGCAGAATGATGTTGGAGCGCGCGACGCGCGAATGCAGCACGTCTCCACAGATGGCGACGCGGAGCCCTTCGATCTTGTGTTTGTTGCGGCGGATCGTCAGCGCGTCGAGCAGCGCCTGCGTCGGATGTTCATGCGCGCCGTCGCCCGCATTGATGACGGAGCCGTCGACTTTCTGCGCGAGAAGTTCCACCGCGCCGGATGCGTGGTGACGAACGACCAGAATATCGGGATGCATGGCGTTGAGCGTCACGGCCGTGTCCATCAGCGTCTCGCCCTTGCGGATGCTGGAGGAGGCGACCGACATGTTCATGACGTCCGCGCCGAGCCGCTTGCCGGCAATTTCAAAGGACGCCTGCGTGCGGGTGGAGGCTTCGAAAAACAGATTGACCTGGGTGCGTCCGCGTAAATTTGCGCGCTTCTTATCAACCTGGCGATTGAGGTCCACGAATTCGTCGGAGAGGTCCAGCAGGCCGGTAATCTCGGCGGCGGAAAGTCCCTCGATGCCCAGCAGATGCCGGTGCCCGAGGACGAAGGACGATTTCGAACCAGATGTCATTAAAGCCAGTGCTATAGGCCGCGTTCGTGGGGGTAGCAAGGCCCAATCCCGTGCTGCACGCGGCTCTCCCCAGCCTGTGAACGACTAAGGTAAACGTCCGATAACGCTATGCGCGGCTTTGTGTGAAAACGGACGGAATCGGGCCTAGAGTGGCGTCATCTTTTGCCGGGAACATCTCATGACGAATGCTTCGACTGCGACCCGCGACCCGCGCGTCTGGAAATTCTGGGGCACGCTGGTGTGGGGGCTTGTTGTCTTCGCCGCGATGGGCATCGGGCAGATTACGCTGGTTGCGTATTACGTCTGGACGAAAGGCGGCCCGGTCGATGGCGCGTCGCTTGTCGCGCTGGTTGGAAACGGGCGGACGATCGCGCTCTCGGTGATCGCGGGATTGCCGCCAGTGCTTGCGGCCTTGTGGCTGGCGATACGATTCACACGATTTTCATTCGCGGATTATCTCGCGCTGCGCGGCTTTGCTTGGAAATGGCTCCTGATAGGCATGATCGGACTGGCGGTGCTATCGCAGGGATGGGACTGGGTGGCGAAAGCTGTCGGCCATGAAGTGTCGCCGGGGTTCATGGGCGAAGTGCTGAAATCGGCACGCGCGGAAAATTCGCTCTGGCTATTGGTGCTGGGATTTTGTGTGGCGGCTCCTCTGACTGAAGAACTCATGACCCGCGGTTTTCTGTATCGCGGCTGGTCGGAATCGTTTCTGCGTCCGTTCGGTGCAATTATCCTGTCCACGCTGGTGT
The DNA here is from genome assembly GCA_026400415.1 of Afipia sp. Classification (GTDB taxonomy): domain Bacteria; phylum Pseudomonadota; class Alphaproteobacteria; order Rhizobiales; family Xanthobacteraceae; genus Afipia. Next base: position 8,423 of record JAPLPA010000279.1, read on the forward strand.
GGACCTGCATGCATCTGCAATACGATGCGTTTTTTCTGGCGCAGGTGTTCTCGATCGGATTACTGTTTGGCTATCTTCGTTATCGCAGCAACTCGACATGGCTGACGATCATCCTCCATGGGATCAACAATCTCGCCGCGACGTTGCAGACAATTTATCTGCTCAACGCCGCCTAGATCACGCAACCCAGGCGATGAACAGCGGCATCGTGATCGTGGCGAGGATCGTCTGCAGCGTCAGGATTTCAGCGAGCAACGGCGCGTCGCCGCCCATCTGCCGCGCCATGACGTAGGCGCTGGATGCGGTCGGCACGGACGCACAGCATGCGACGACCGCAAGGTTTGTTCCGCTGAGGCCGAACA
>JAPLPA010000279.1:8797-9505 GCA_026400415.1 Afipia sp.
ATCAGCAAAAGTTTGATTGCGACCGAAAGCCATGCCGGCGCGCCCGCGCGCACGACGCCATTGAGTCTCAGACCCGCCCCGACGCAGAGAAGCCCGACTGCGAGCGACGAGCGGCCGATAGCGTCCATGAAGTCGTAGACCGGACCTGAGAGTGGCATGTGAAGCAGATTGAATACGATGCCGATGGCGCACGCCCAGATGAAGGGATTCTTGGCGATGGTCAGCAACACCGCGCCCCATGACAATTTCTGCGGTGAAGCGTAATGCGCCAGAACCCAGACCGCGATGATGTTGAGAACGGGAATCATCGCGACCATCGCAACCGATGCGAGGGTGAGGCCGACCGCGCCGTAAAGATTCGCCACGACAGCGAGCGCCACATAGGTCTGCCAGCGTACCGCGCCTTGAAAGACCGACGTGAAGGCCGGTCCGCTTGCACCGAGCGTATTCATGATGAAAGGACGCAGCGCCAGCGTGATTGCGCAGCCGATCAGGACCGCGATCAGCAACGCGCCGCCGACGCCGATCACCGGAACGGCTGCGAGGTCGGCGCGTGCAAGTGTTTGAACGAGCAGGGCAGGAAACAGAACGTAGAACACGATCTGCTCGAGACCCGCCCACTGCGACTCGTGTTTCATGAAAAATTGCTTGAGCGCAAATCCCATCGCAATCAGCAGAAACACCGGGAGAAGTGCTGCGGCGACAACC
>JAPLPA010000298.1 GCA_026400415.1 Afipia sp.
GCGATCGCCCGGGCGATCCTGCGCGATGCGCCTTTATTGCTCCTCGACGAAGCAACGTCGTCGCTGGATGCCGAGAGCGAAACGCTGGTGCAGACCGCACTCGAAGACCTGATGCGAAATCGCACCACGATTGTCATCGCGCATCGCCTTGCAACAGTGCTGTCGTGCGACCGTATTCTCGTCATGGAACAGGGGCGAATCGTCGAGCAGGGAACGCACACATCTCTCGTCGCTGCCAACGGCCTTTACGCACGGCTTGCGCGCCTGCAATTCGAAAATACCTGACGGTCACCGCGTCCAGCCCATGCCATAGACCGGTCTTCCGGATACCGGATTTACAGTGTCATGGGTGTGTACGAAGCCGTTGCGCTCATAGAAGCGGATGGCCTTTACCAGCAGCGTGATCCCGTCGGGCGACAACAGCTTGGCGTGACGGATCAGGGCGTCGCCAAGTGTCGAGCCCCACAATTCAGGATCGACGACGAGTTGGTCGAGATATCCTGTCGTATCGACAGTCACGAAACCGACCATTACGCGATTTTGCTCCGCCACGACGATCCGTGCCGTCGGCGCGAGCTCTTCGCGCCAGCGCGTGCGCCATGCATTCAGCCGCTCGGTGAAGTCGATCGCAGGATAAGCCTGCTGCCAGGTGCGATGCCACAGCACGATAGCGGCGTCTTCATCGCTCGAGAGATACGGCCGGAGAACGAATTCAGCCATTTGAGCAACGCCTGTCTTTCAATGAACTTTAAGTCGATGCGGCGGGCATTTGCGCTGGGAATGTCTCAAGCATCATTATGGCATAGCGGCGGCGTGATAAAAGGCGCAGCAGTGGATTTGACGTCATCTCCCGGAACTGCACGCTGAAACCAGGCTTGGTTTGGGGCGTATTTCATAGGTCATTCGCGAGACGAAATTGGGTGAAATCAAAATGACATGGCTTTTCGGTGCGGCACTAGTCGCTCAGACGTTCGCGTTGTCGGTGCTGATGGCAGGCGCGTGGGTGGTTCAGCAGCGCACGGGCAATTCTGGCTGGGTCGATACGATCTGGACCTTCTCCCTCGGCCTTGTCGGCGCAGGTGGCGCTCTGTGGTCGATGGCGGGTCAGCCCACCACGTCGCGGCAGTGGCTGGTGGCGGTTCTGGTTGCGATCTGGGCAGTTCGTCTTGGTTCGCACATTGCGATTCGTACGGCTGGCATCACCGACGATCCGCGCTATGCGGCATTCGCCAAAGAGTGGGGCGTCGATTCGCCGCGAAAGATGTTTATCTTTTTGCAGAACCAGGGCTTCGGTTCGATCCCGTTGGTATTCGCGATTTTTGTCGCGGCACACTTTCCGGCGACTGAGTTCCGCCTTCAGGATTATCTCGGTGCGCTGATTTTGTTCGCCGGAATTGCGGGAGAGGCGCTGGCGGACGCACAGTTGAAATCCTTCCGCACAAATGCGGCCAACAAAGGAGTGGTTCGGCTGGCTTGCGTATCCGATGATTGCGATCTCGTTGGCTTACGGATGGGGATGGGTCACGCTGCTCGCGCCGATCTTCATGTATTGGATTCTGGTGCATGTCACAGGCATTCCGCCGCTTGAAGATCAAATGATCAGATCGCGCGGCGAGGCCTATCGTGCCTATCAAAATCGAACGAGCAAGTTCTTTCCGCTGCCGCAACAAATCTGAAGGCCAGACATGAGTTTCATTTCTGCGATTATCGACAAAGCCGAACGTGCTCCGCTTCCCGATGTCATGATCCGGGCAGGCATCAATGTGCTTTGTTCGCGGACTGCAAGCAGGCTTTCAACAGGCAATGTGGAAACCGACGCTGCGTTCGCGCGCGAGATGGCGACGCGCGCTATTGCCGAAAACACCCAAGAAGCCAATGCGCAGCACTACGAAGTTCCTGCGAAGTTTTTCGCGCTGGCACTAGGGCCGAACCGAAAATACTCCTCATGTTTTTATAGCGGCTCGGGTTCAACGCTGCAGGAAGCCGAGGAGGAGGCGTTGCGCCAGACCGTCGAGCATGCCGATCTGGCCGACGGGCAATCGATTCTTGAACTCGGATGCGGCTGGGGTTCGCTGTCTTTGTGGATGGCGCGGCAATTTCCGAATGCCCGGATTGTCGCGGTTTCGAACTCGAATTCCCAGCGCCAATACATCGAGGCGACGGCGAAATCGCGCGGTCTGACGAATCTCACAATCGTCACGCAGGACATGAACGCGTTCGATCCAAAAGCAACATTCGACCGCATCGTTTCCGTTGAGATGTTCGAACATATGATGAACTGGCGCGAGTTGATGACGCGCGTAAGCTCATGGCTCAATCCGGATGGGCGCTTCTTCATGCACATATTCACACACCGGTCGGGTGCGTACCTGTTCGACCGTGCCGACAAGGAAGACTGGATCGCGCAGCATTTTTTCACCGGTGGCGTGATGCCGAGTCATCATTTGATTCAGCAGTATGCGGATCTGTTTGAGGTCGAAAAGGAATGGCGCTGGAGCGGCGTACACTATCAGCGCACGGCGCTGGATTGGCTGGCGAACTTCGATCGCAACCGCGACGAAATCGCAGCCGTGTTTCGTCCTGTCTATCGTGCAGACACGGCCCTGTGGATGCGGCGCTGGCGCTGGTTTTTCCTCGCAACTGCAGGTTTGTTCGGTTACGCGGACGGCGGCGAGTGGGGTGTCAGCCATTATCGGATGAAGCGCGCCGGAGCAGTTTAGCCCAGCGGCTTGAGAACCTTCACCAGCTCGGTCTGCACGTATTCATTGCCGCACACGACGTTGCCGGTCGCAAGTGCCGTATCGCCGCCTTCGATTCCGCTGACGACGCCGCCAGCTTCGCGCACCATGATCATTCCCGCAGCGATGTCCCAAGGTTGCAGGTTGCGCTCCCAATAGCCGTCGAGGCGGCCGGCTGCGACGAAGGCGAGATCGAGCGAAGCCGCGCCGAAGCGCCGAAGTCCTGCGACTTTTGGCTGAAGCTCGGTCATCTCTCGCCGGGACAATTCGTGATCGCCGCGCCCGATATGAGGAAGACCGCAAGCTATCACACACTCGTCGAGTTTTTTTCGACCCGCGACTCGCAAGCGCTGATCGTTCAGGAAGGCACCCTTACCGCGTTCCGCGATGTAGAGTTCATCATTAGCCGGGTTGTAAATCACGCCCGCAAACATCACGCCTTCGCGCTGCAGGCCGATGGAAATCGCAAACTGCGGAATGCCGTGCAGAAAATTCGTGGTGCCGTCGAGCGGATCGACAATCCAGGTGTTGGATTTGTCGGTGCCTTCGCGCGTTCCACCTTCCTCGCCAATGAAGCCGTAGCCCGGTCGGGCTTTCAGAAGGTCGTCATAAAGCATCTGCTCGGCGCGTTTGTCGGCGGCGGTGACGAAATTCGCAGGCCCCTTCATCGACACTTGAAGATTTTCGATCTCGCCGAGATCGCGTTTGAGGCTTCGGCCGGCGCGGCGCGCGGCCTTTACCATGACGTTGATGAGCGCTGAGTGAAGCATGAAAAGCTTAAATGGTCTTTTTTAAGAGAGTCAGGAATGAAACGGCGATCCGAGGCCGATGCTTGGCGTCAAAGCCAATGCGGGTCAAGGGCGAAGGCGTGACTAACGCCTATTTGGTACCGAACCATTTCTTGGCGCGG
>JAPLPA010000023.1 GCA_026400415.1 Afipia sp.
CCAGCGACCAGATCTGCTTGAACAGACCGCCGAGGCTATCGACTTCCGCGCCGCCGACAGCAAGCACGACATCGCCGGTCTGCAGATCGGCGCGTGCGGCAGGTCCGCGCTCGGCCAGACCAACAACCACAACCTGATCCTCGTTTTCGGTCGCGTAGAATCCAAGCCACGGCCGCGGCGGGTGTTTCGGCCGTCCCAGCCTGATCATGTCGTCGAGGATCGGTTTGAGGAGGTTGATCGGCACGACCATGTTGAGATGCTCGGCCTTCTTCCTCTCGCTCGCCTGCTGCAGTTGCAGCGAACCGACGCCGAGCAATTCGCCGGCAGCGCCGATCATCGCGGTGCCGCCCCAGTTCGGGTGCGACGGCGCGGTGAAAATCGCCTCGTCGATGACGTATTCCCAGTAGCCGGCGTATTCCTGCCGCGCGACGACCTTCGCCGCCAGCGAATGGCGGCGTCCGCCGGCCCCGCCGATCACGACATTGTCGCCGACCTGCGCGCTCGAAGAATCACCCAGCGACAGTCCCGGCACGTTGACCCGCGCCAGCGCCTGCACCAGCCCGAAGCCCGTCTCCTGATCGTAACCCAGCACGGCGCCTTCGATGGCGCGGCCATCATTGAGGGTCAGCCAGACCGACTTCGCTTCGGTGATGAGATAACCGATGGTCAAAACGATGCCGTCGCGGATGAAAATGCCGTTGCCGCCGCGTTCGGTGCCGAGCGTTTCGGCGGTGAAGCCGTCGGACGGAATGATCGAACGCAGGCCGACCACCGCATCGAGGGCGCGATCGAGGTCATAGGCATAGTCCTCCGGCTTTGGCTGCGCGGATTTAGGGAATTCCCAATCAGAACCGGATGGCATCGACGCTTATTCACTCCAGAATTTCGCCACGGCAAATGCGCGGCATCACCGTCAGATTAATGCATGTTCCGTTCCATCGGAATCGGAACCCGCACCAGTTTCATCGCAATTGTTGCGTTTCCACGGCGAATAATGCCGATCCCGGCGCGAAAATGCCGCAACGGCATCAATTTCGCGTGGGATTGCCACCCCGCAGCCACGCAAACCACCCCTTGATCCCCGATTACACCGATCCAAACCCCATCTGCAGCCCGGCCGGCGCTATGCCTCGACTCATAAATGGGGATATAAAATTTGGGAGTTATATACTTGACTCCCTCGCCCGAAAAAGGGTAGTTATCTACTACGGGCAAGGGAGCCAAATATGAGTCGTTCGACCATCAGCCTCTATCAGCTTTCCAAGATGTATCCGAACGAGGTGTCTGCCCGGACTTACATGGAGTCGCGCCGCTGGCCTAGTGGGGCCATCTGCCCGCATTGCCAAGAGGCGAAGCGCATCACTCCTCGCCCGAAGGGCTTCTATCGCTGCAATGCCTGCAAGAAGGACTTCACAGTCCGCACTGGCACCATCTTTGAGCGGTCGCACATTTCCCTCGATAAGTGGATTTTGGCGATGTACCTGCTCATGACCGCCCGCAAGGGCGTCTCCAGCCTGCAACTCGGCAAGGAGATCGGCGTCACTCAAAAGTCGGCTTGGTTCATGCTCCAGCGCATCCGCGAATCCTGCGGCAATAGCTGACCTAAATTCGGTCACGGACAAAATCCTTTTGTATCAAAAAAAACAAAAGCCAAAAACATCGAAACGCGCGGCTGCATCTGAGGTGAACCGATTGGCTGTCATAAAAAAACAAATCCGGCGACAAAGCGAAGGCAGCGGACTAGCAGGATGTTGAAAAAGGGTCTTC
>JAPLPA010000422.1 GCA_026400415.1 Afipia sp.
CATGTGATGTATGTCTGGGTCGATGCGCTCACGAACTACATTACAGGCGTCGGCTTTCCCGACGAGGCCGACAAGAATTGGCGGTACTGGCCCGCAGATGTCCACATCATTGGAAAGGACATCATCCGTTTTCATGCGGTCTATTGGCCAGCTTTCCTGATGTCGGCGGGCATCCCCATACAGAAGCGTGTTTTCGCGCACGGATTTCTGTTCAGCCGCGGCGAGAAAATGTCGAAGTCGGTCGGAAACGTCGTCGATCCATTTAATCTCGCCGATCAATACGGCGTCGATCAACTGCGTTATTTCTTCTTGCGCGAGGTGCCGTTCGGTCAGGACGGCAATTACAATCACGAAGCAATCGTCGCGCGGACGAATGCAGACCTTGCCAACGACCTCGGCAATCTCGCGCAGCGTTCATTGTCGATGATTGGCAAGCAATTTGGTGGGGTGTTACCGGAACCGGGCGCGTTCAGCGACGGCGACAAGGCCATGCTATCAATGTCTGACGGCATGCTCGAAGCAGCGCGCAGTGCAATGGCGACGCAACAAATTCATCAGGCGCTGAACGCGATCTGGGCCGTCGTCGCCGAAGCCAATCGCTATTTCGCAGGCGAAGCACCGTGGGCACTCGCCAAGACCGATCCTGCACGGCAGAAGACAGTTCTCTATGTTACTGCTGAAGTCATTCGGCAGATCGCGATCCTTGCGCAGCCGGTGATGCCTGATGCCGCCGGCAAGATGCTTGATATTCTGGGTGTCGAACAAAGTGAGCGCGATTTTGCGTCGTTCAGAGCCCGGATCAAACCTGGTGCTCAGTTGCCGCCGCCCGCGCCAATTTTCCCACGTTATGTCGAACCCACCGAAGTCGATCCGGTTAAAGCCTGATGCTGGTCGATAGCCATTGCCATCTCGATTTTCCTGACTTCGCAGACGATCTTGACGCCATCGTCGCACGTGCGGAGGCGGCGGGCGTCGGGCGCATCGTCACGATCTCCACGCGCGTGAGGCGCATCGATGCATTGCTTGGAATTACGGCTCGATTTCCAAATGTCTATTGCTCGGTCGGAACGCACCCGCATCAGGCTAAAGAGGAAGACGGAATTGCGGCAAAAGAACTGATCGCTTTGACCAAGCATCCGAAAGTCGTTGCACTTGGTGAAGCAGGGCTCGACAATTTCTACAAGGATGGGTCGCCCGAAGCGCAGGAGCGGGGGTTTCGCACCCACATTGCCGCCGCGCGCGCGACTGGCCTGCCACTTGTTATTCACACACGCGAAGCCGACGAGGATTGCGGTCGCATCCTCGAAGAGGAAATGGCGAAAGGCTCTTTCCGTGCCGTTTTGCATTGCTATACAGGCGGTCGCGATCTAGCGATGAAAGCAATCGGTCTTGGGTTGTCGATTTCATTCACCGGTATTCTGACGTTCAAGAACTCTCAATCCATTCGCGATATCGCGGCGGACTTGCCGGCGGATCGCATCATGGTGGAAACCGACGCGCCATATCTCGCGCCGGGAAAATTTCGAGGCAAACGCAACGAACCGTCCTTCGTGGTGGAAACCGCGAAAGTGTTGGCGGAAACACGTGGTGTTTCGCTGGAGGAAATTTCACGTCAAACCACTGAAAATTTCTTCAAGCTGTTCGACAAAGTCCCGCGGCCAGACGCGAAGGCTGCATGAGCATCACACTGACCATTTTGGGTTCAGGCTCATCGGCAGGTGTGCCGCGCCCGGCGCTTGGATGGGGCGCATGCGATCCAAAAAACCCGAAAAATCGGCGTCGCCGCTGTTCTCTGCTGATTGAGAAGGAGGGTAGTGCCGGCATCACCCGCGTCCTGATCGACACGTCACCGGACCTGCGCGAACAGCTCATCGATGCAAACGTCGATCATCTCGACGCCGTATTTCTTACCCACGAACACGCCGATCAAACGCACGGCATCGACGATCTGCGCTCGGTCGTGCTCCATATGCGCAAACGAGTTCCGTTCTATCTCAATCAGTCAACGGCGAAAGATATCGCGTCGCGATTTGCCTATTGCTTTGAACAAGCGGCTGGCAGCGACTATCCGGCGATCCTGGACAGGCAGTCGATCGAAGCGGATGACACGCAGGCAATCGACGGGAAGGGTGGCGCAGTTGCGCTGACCGCCTTCTTGCTTCAACACGGCACCATTCCGACGCTTGGCTATCGCGTTGGAAACGCTGCATACACGCCCGACCTTAACAACATTCCGAAGGAAAGTTATCAGGTTCTGGAAAATCTCGATCTATGGATTATCGATGCGCTGCGCTACGCACCGCATCCCAGTCACTTCAACCTCGATGATGCGCTATCATGGATCGGACGATTCAAGCCGCGCCGCGCGGTGCTGACAAACCTGCATTCCGATCTCGACTACGAAGCGCTGCGCACGAAATTACCTGACGGCGTTGTGCCAGGTTACGACGGCATGCAACTGACAATCGATTCCGCCTAAGCGGAAATCGCTTTTGCCGAACTGACCTGATCGCGCAGCATGAATTTCTGAATTTTTCCAGTCGAGGTCTTAGGGATTGGGCCAAAGACAACAGCCTTCGGCGATTTGAACCCCGGTAGCAGTTTTTTGCAGTACGCGACGATCTCCGCTTCTGTTGCCTTCGCGCCGTCTTTCAGTTCGACGAACGCACAGGGCACTTCGCCCCATTTCGAATCGGGCTTTGCCACCACTGCGGCAAACAGCACAGCTGGATGTTTGTAGAGTACATCTTCTACTTCCACCGATGAAATGTTCTCGCCGCCGGAAATGATAATATCTTTCGACCGATCCTTGATAATGACGTAGCCGTCGCGATCGAGCACGCCGAGATCGCCGGTGTGAAACCAACCGCCTTCGAACGCCTCGCTGGTCGCCTTCTCGTTCTTCAAATAGCCCTTCATTACGATGTTGCCGCGGAACATGACCTCACCGATGGTTTCGCCGTCGCGTGGCACCGGATTCATTGTGGTCGGATCGAGCACCGTCACATTTTCTTCGAGCGGATAGGGTACACCCTGACGTCGCTTGAGTTGCGCGCGTTCGTCGGCGGGCCGGTCGTCCTAACCCGGTTGCTCCGCGCAAACAGAAGCGGGGCCGTACACTTCGGTCAGCCCGTAGACATGAGTAATCTTGATCCCGATGCGTTCGGCACCTTCCAGCACTGCAACAGGCGGCGCGGCACCCGCGATCAGTCCAACAACCGGCACCGTGGGCTTTTTCTTTGGCGCGTCCGGCGCGTTGATCATCGTGTTGTAGACGATCGGCGCGCCGCACATGTGTGTGACGCCGTGCTCCGTTATCAATTGAAATATCTTGCCCGGATCAACTTTGCGCAGGCACACGTTGATGCCGGCAGACAGCGCGACTGTCCACGGAAAACACCAGCCGTTGCAATGAAACATCGGCAGGGTCCAAAGGTAAATCGGATGCTGCCCAAGATTGCCGGCAAGGATATTACTGACGGCGTTCAGATACGCGCCGCGATGATGCGTGACGACACCTTTTGGATTGCCTGTGGTGCCGGACGTGTAGCTGAGCGCAATGGCGTCCCATTCGTCCTTCACAGGTGTCCAGTCAAAATCCAGATCGCCAGACGCGACCGCGTCTTCGTATTCAATTTCGCCAATCCGCTTGCCACCGGAAAAGGATAAGTCGTCGACATCTATGACGATCGGCTTTGGACCTTTGATCTGCTTCAGTGCGGCTTCAATGACAGCCGAGAACTCCGGATCGACGAGGATGATCGGTTGCATCGAGCCGAATGTTGAGCGCATTCAGAACCGCGCCGCACATTGGCACTGCGAAATGCGCCTCGTTCATCGCCGGGATGTTTGGCAGCATCGCTGCGACAGTATCGCCGGGTCCGATTCCGCGTTTGGCGAGAAATGAGGCGAAGCGCTTGCAACGCTCGTAGGTTTGCGACCAAGTGAATGTACGGCCTTCGTAGATCGTGCTTATCAGTTGCGGATAGACGGTTGCGGTACGAACGAGAAAGCTAACGGGCGAAAGCGGGACGTAGTTTGCCGACGTTTTCTCAAGGCCGATATCGTATTGGCTTTTCCCGTTACTCATAGCGCGCTCCCGGTAGTCAGGCAGTCTTGAAACGCCGCCTTGGTTTTGCTGATGCTTTCATCTGTTCTACAACCGATGCAGGCAACGTCAATTGCCGGCCCATTGGCGGAATAACCAAGCAATTGACGGGTTAAACCGATCCACTGGGATCTGAAACATCGCCTACATATGTTCCATAATATACCTTATGCGAATCCGATTTTGAGGCAGGCCGCACCTTGAAATGCTGCTCGAGGCCTTAAACCAGCACGTCCCTTGGCCGGTCCGTAGTCTCCGGGTAGCGTTGCGGGACGAACGGATTCGAATATGCCTTCACCACCCGGATGGCGGCGCGGCGCACAACCTGTGCCATTCAGCGCAGACAATCGGCGATGGACGATTACCCTGGTCGTCCTGATCTGCGCACTGGCCATCGGCGGCCTTGAGCGCTGGTTACGTCAGCCGAATGCTCCGATCGTCGGCAATGCCTTTGTCGTCGATGGAGATACCTTGTCGATTGCCGGCATAAGAATTCGCCTGCTCGACATTGACGCACCCGAACTGGACCAGACCTGCACGGACAATATGGGTCGAGACTGGCCGTGCGGCCGTCAGGCCCATAGCCAGCTTCGCGCGCATGTTCGGGGCCACGATCTCACCTGCGAGCCGCGATCTCGCGACAAATATGGGCGCACCCTTGCGATCTGCATGTTACCGGACAAGACAGACGTAAACGCCTGGATGGTTCAGCAAGGTTGGGCCGTC
>JAPLPA010000333.1 GCA_026400415.1 Afipia sp.
CCTGAGCAGCGGCGCCAGGCTCTCGGACTGGGCCCGGATGCTGATGAAGATGTCCGCGTTCTCCAGGCGGGCGTGGGCGGCCAGCGCGAGGTTCCGGTTCTCGTCCGAGGAACCGGCGACCAGGCCGACGAAAAGAATGTGAAGCATTGCCGCTATCCTTTTTGCGTTGAAATATTTTGGGTTTCGACAGATCGAATGTGGAGCGGAATGATTCCGCTCCACATTTTAGCGAGGCAATCAAACCCAGCGCGAGGCTTCTTGCTCGGTCGGAAGACGTCCGTTCGGTGTCAGCTGGTTGATAATCTCGGGCAATTGCTTTGCAAGGTTTGCAAGTAACTCATCGCGCGACATCCCCGTTTGAGCGCTGATCGTGTTGATCTGATCGGGGCCAAGCGCGGAGGCGAGATCGTTCGCCGAAATCTGCTTGTTGGGGCCGGTGCCGACCCATGAATCGGCCGTCTCGGTATGGCCGCCCTGCTGAAGCTGCTTGAGCAGATCGCCGAGGCCGCCGCTGAGCACACTGCCGGCAGCACCGCCTGCGAGAATTCCGCCAAGCGCGCCGCCGAGCGGGCCTTTCATGACGTTGCCGAGCAGGCCGCCAAGGCCGCCTCCGGCATCAGCCGTCGTCGTGCCCGGCAAAGATTTAGGTCCGGTTGGCGCGGCAGTCTGGCCGCCGCTGACATGCTTGACCGCCTTGTAGGCAAGCAGCGCCAGGATCGCCATTGTCATTGGGGACATTCCGCCTTTTGCATTTGGATCGGACTGTCCATGCGGCCCATTCTGCATGCCGTTGAGAACGTCGAGCAAACCCATCATCATCTCCTGTCGATCGCCTAGCCCCACCAGACATTAATGATGCGTCGTGACGGTTACAAGGCAGGTGGCAGCGATGCGATTGCTCTGATATTGGAATTGCGAATTATTGAGGCTTGCGTAGTTTCGGCCAAGTCATCGGTCCCGTAGCTCAGCCGGATAGAGCGGCGGTTTCCTAAACCGCAGGTCGGAAGTTCGAGTCTTCCCGGGATCGCCATTCGCTTCGAAACATCGCGCGCCGTTACTCAATCAAGCCGAATTGAACGAACGAACTTGATCGTTCGGCGTGTAGTATCGTTGATGGCTTGTGTATCCTTACGCCAAAATCTAAAACTATCGCATTGAGCATGAGTTCAGACAGCGTGCCGACAAAACCAAAGACAGCATTCGTATTCGCGGGCGGTGGCAGTTTTGGCGCGATTCAGGTCGGCATGATGCAGGCGCTCGTCGCTCATGGTGTCACTGCCGACATGGTGGTGGGATCGAGCGTCGGGTCGATGAACGGCGCTTATTATGCCGGTACGCCGACGCTCGAAGGCGTCAAGCAACTGGCGACGATCTGGCGGGGCCTCAACCGCAACGACGTATTCCCGGTGACGTTTCGTGCCTTCGTCAGTTTTTTGTGGCGTCGCGATTTTTTGGTTTCACACAACGGTATCCGCAAACTGATCGAAGATCATTTGCCCTATAAAAATCTCGAAGATGCGACGATACCCGTCCACATCGTTGCCACCGAGGTTGTGACTGGAGACTCTATCGTGCTGTCGGAAGGATCTGCGGCGCAAGCAATCGTCGCCAGCACGTCGATTCCCGGCGCATTCGAACCAGTAAAATACAAGGACATGTTTCTTGCGGACGGCGCGATCTCCAGCAACACACCGATCAATGTTGCAATTGAGCTCGGCGCGCAGCGATTGATCATCATGCCGACTGGATTTGCATGCGCTGGGCATGAGCCTCCGGTGGGAGCAGTAGCGAATGTGCTGCATGCGCTGACGCTCTTGATCGCACGTCAGATGACCTATGAACTGGAGGATATCGACCCGTCGATCGAGTATTACGTCGTGCCTCCATTGTGTCCTCTGGTCGGGTCGCCTTACGATTTTTCCAAGACCGACGAGCACATCAAGCGGGCAATTACGAACACCGAAAAGTGGATTGCCGAAGGTGGGCTCGAGACGCAAGAGATACCCGGTGAAATGCGTCCTCACGGTCATTGAGTAAGCCAAGATTTCGCTGGCGATGCGAAAAAAGGGTCATATTGATTTGCAATAAAACATTACGTTCATTTACGGGCCGCCGTCCGGAGTGAGGTGAAAAAATCCGAGCGCGACCTTCCTTTCGAACCGCGCCACATGAAACTATCGACCGGCGCGCGGAACCCGGCCATCATACGAGTCGGCTGAATCGTTGCCGGACCATTCACCGAGGCTTCCATGCAGACTCTCATGCTCCCGCTATCGCCGCGTTTCATTATTTTAACGCTTTGCATTCTATTCAGTATCCTTCTGACCGCAGCCGCGATTTACGATCCTGACGACATCATTCTGTTTGCGATTCCGCTCGTTGTGTTCGTTCTGTTGTCGGCGCTCGGCATTCGCGATTTACTTCAGAAAAATCACGCCGTTCTTCGCAACTATCCGATCTCGGCGCATGTCCGTTTTTTGCTCGAAGAAATTCGCCCCGAGATGCGGCAGTATTTCTTCGAGAGCGAAAAAGACGGCAAGCCATTCAGCCGCGACATGCGTGCTGTGGTGTATCAGCGCGCGAAGATGGTGCTCGATAAACGTCCGTTCGGCACTCAGGAAGACATCTATGCCAGCGGCTATGAGTGGATGCATCATTCAGTTGCGCCGAAGCCGCTCGCCGACGAGCATTTTCGAATCAAGATCGGTGGCCCTGATTGCAGCAAGCCTTACTCCGCATCGGTTTTCAATATTTCCGCCATGAGTTTCGGCGCGCTCAGCCCCAATGCGGTTCGCGCTCTCAATGCAGGCGCAAAGAAAGGCAACTTCGCCCACGACACCGGAGAAGGCGGCGTAAGTCCCTATCATCGCGAGAATGGCGGCGATTTGATCTGGGAAATCGGGTCGGGCTATTTCGGTTGCCGCAATCCGGATGGAACGTTCAATCCCGAGAAGTTTGCCGCTATTGCGAGCGACGATCAGATCAAGATGGTCGAATTGAAAGTCAGCCAGGGTGCCAAGCCCGGACACGGCGGCGTCCTACCGGCGGCGAAAGTCTCTAAAGAAATTTCGCAGATCCGCGGCGTCGCGATGGGCGAGGACTGCATTTCACCCGCATACCATCGTGCGTTTTCAACTCCTGTTGAGATGATGCATTTTATCGCGGAGATGCGCAGGCTCTCCGGCGGCAAGCCTGCCGGTTTCAAATTGTGCATCGGCCATCGATGGGAATTTCTCGCGATCTGCAAGGCGATGGTGAAAACCGGTATCTATCCCGACTTCATTGTCGTCGATGGCAAGGAAGGAGGCACCGGCGCGGCGCCCCCGGAATTCATGGATCATCTGGGAATGCCAATGCGTGAGGGCGTCAATTTCGTCCACAACGCCCTTGTCGGTATCAATGCGCGAAATCGCGTTCGCATTGGAACTGCAGGCAAGATCGCGACCGCTTTCGACATCGCGCGCGCGATGGGTCTTGGCGCGGATTGGTGCAATTCGGCACGCGGCTTTATGTTTGCGCTGGGCTGCATTCAGTCATTGAGCTGCCACACCGACCGCTGCCCAACCGGCGTCACCACGCAGGACCCGACCCGTAACCGCGCGCTCGTGGTGCCCGACAAGACCACGCGGGTCTACAACTATCATCATGCAACTTTACATGCGCTTGCGGAACTCATTGCAGCCGCAGGCCTCAATCATCCAGAAGAAATCCGGCCGATCCACTTCTCGCACAGGCTATCGGGAACGGATGTTCTGTCGTTCGCACGTCTTTATCCCGAGCTTGCGCCGGGTGAGCTTTTGACCGGCAAGACTCAGAGCCCACGTTTTCATAATGCATGGGAGCTGGCGCAGGCGGAGTCGTTCGCGCCATCGTCATCAACGCCATCTTATATTCCGAGGCGGGCGTAGCTTTAGAACTCGCCGTGCAGACGGCCTGAGAAGATCGATACCGGTCCGCGGTCCATGTTGTAGGCAGGGTTCACGATCAACTGGTAGTCGGTCGTGAAGATGAACGCCTTGCTAAGAGAGAGCGCGTAATAGGTTTCAAGAATACGTTCGGTGCCGTAGTTTAACCGACCGTCGCCGATCAGCAGGCCATTCCCGCCCGCAGCGAGAAAATCGCGATGCGCAGCCGACAGCCCGTTGACGGCACCGCCGAATGCGAACGTGTCGGTGGGGCGGCCCCATGAGTTGCCCTTGATCGACACACCCCCGGACACGCTGCGATCGATATCGGTGAACGACAGAATTTCATTCTGGCCGTCATTCCAGCTTGCGCGCGCAAAAATCCCAACGTCTGTTGCGATCTGCTGTTCCATGTTGGCATAGAAGCCATATTTCGTTCGCTCGCGGCGCGTATTCATTGTCACGTCGTTGATGTCGAGCGCGGAATTTGCAGCAACCATTCCAAGCACGTTGCGATAGTTGGCGGTGGTGCCTTGATTGCCGAAGATGCCGATTCGCAATTTACCGGGCTGGTTTAGGATCGAATATCGCTGTTCGAATTCCGCGACCGCACCGCCTTTGTTGAAAGTCAGCACGTCGCTGGCCGGTAGCGACGGCACCTGAAAGAAACCAGCTCGGATCGCCCAATCCTTGCGGTTGAGTTCGACGACTGCGCCACGTGTAATGCCAGGCAGGTCTGCCGGGAAATCCCAGGCTGCCGATGACCACATCGCCCAATTCATGAAATCGGCGCGCGGGTCTTTTGCGTAAGCATTGCCATCGAAGAAATCGCCGATTGCGAAGCGTCCGACGGTGACAGTGACCCGATCGATGTCGCGCTTGCCTGCAAGCTGCATCGGACCATCCGCAACATCTTCCTGTTCGCCGCCGAGCCCGAACGTCTGCCGGAAATAATAACGCTGCGCACGAAAACGCGGATATTCCGCGCCGCCCTTTTGCGCTTCGCCATTAGAAAAGCCCGCAAGGCCGAACGTGCTGGCGAGTCCGAAACCCTGCGCCAATTCGGGATTGAAGTAGAATTCTCCGCCGTTCCACAGTCGCCATCCTAGAAATGCGTCAACTGTCCACGTCTCGCGGCCTTGTGCAATTCCCGGAAGGCTTTGCGCGCCCTGATAAGGGGACCGAAATGACGGATAGCCCTGTGCAATAAACGTCGTCTGGCCGTGAATATTCCAATCCGTGGATTCTGGAATCGCTGAGCGCTTGATCGGGAGGTCACCGGC
>JAPLPA010000007.1 GCA_026400415.1 Afipia sp.
AATGCTTCTGCCTGCGGAAGCCAACGATGAAACAACCGCTTCAGCCTTCGCTGGCGGCAAGGCGCTGGTGTAAATCATGAAACAGGACACTGCAGAACAGCCGGCCTCGGCCTATTTCCTCGAGGAGCGTCACGATCCGAACGAGACGCATACACTCTCGGTTCTCGTGCAAAACGAGCCTGGCGTGCTCGCGCGCGTGATCGGATTGTTTTCGGGTCGTGGCTACAACATCGACAGTCTGACGGTGTCAGAGACCGAGCACGCCAAGCACATGTCGCGCATCACGATCGTCACCACCGGCACACCGATGGTGATTCAGCAGATCAAGCATCAGCTCGATCGCATGATTCCTGTCTATCGCGTAGTCGACATGACCACGACAGGTAGCTCGATTGAACGCGAACTGGCGATGGTCAAAGTGAAAGGCACCAGCGATCCGCGCATTGAGGCCATGCGTCTTGCGGAAGTATTCCGCGCGCGCGTTGTCGATGCGACATCGGAAAGTTTTATTTTCGAGATCACAGGCGCGTCGGACAAGATCGATCAGTTCGTGAACCTGATGGTGCCGCTGGGACTTGTGGAAGTGTCGCGTACCGGCGTCGCCGCCATCGCGCGTGGCCCTGATGGGATGTAAGCGCGTATCGGTTGAAGTGAGATGAAGCCGAAAGACATTTTTCTGGCGATTGGCGTTGCGGTCACGTGGGGACTTGGGTTTGTCGCCAGCAGGCTTGCGCTGAACGATCTGTCGCCCGTGCTGATGACGGCAACGCGGTTTGGCATCGCGGCCGTGCCGTGTTTTTTCCTGCGGCGTCCAAATGTGCCGTGGATGACGCTGATCTGGATCAGCGTGACGCTGTTTCTGGCGCAGTTTCTCGCGCAGGCCTATGGCATCGCTCATAACGTGCCGGTCGGATTGACCAGTGTGGTCGTGCAGAGCCAGGCGCTGTTCACGGTTGCTTTTGCGGCGCTGGCGTTCAGTGAAATTCCGACAAGGGTTCAAATCATCGGGATTGCGGTCGCAACGCTCGGCCTGCTGATGATCTGTCTCACAGTCGGGTATGACTTCACCGTCGGCACGTTTGCGATCCTGATGATCTCTCCCATCAGCTTTGCAGTCGGCAACCTGCTGTTGCGTCGCGCGCGCGGCGCGCCGATGTTCGAACTGTTCTCATGGCTCAGCTTGATTGCGGCCGTACCGCTTTATGCGTTGTCCTTCGCGACTGAAGGATTTGGCGGCGTGTGGAATTCGCTGACGCACATGTCGCTTGCTGGTGCCGTCAGCATCTTTCTTATAGGGGCGGTCACGACAAGCCTCGCTTATCGGGCGTGGGGCGCGCTGCTGCGCGATTATACGGCGGCGCAAGTCGTGCCCTTCGCGCTGCTCGTTCCGTTCATCGGCGCCGGCGCATCCGCAATCGTGTTCGGCGAAACCTTCGGCCCCTTGCGCCTTGCGGGCATGTTCACTGTCGTTGTCGGGATCGCCGTCATGGTGTTGCTCGCAAGGCCGCGCGACGTTCCCGAAATCGCCGGCGGAGAGTGATGATGATCTCCCATCAGCTCACTATCGCTTTTATCGTTTTTGCAGCCGCGATGCTATTCACGCCGGGGCCTAACAACATCATGCTGATGGTGTCTGGGTTGAATTATGGTTTCCGGCGAACGCTGCCGCATGTTGCAGGCGTCACGCTTGGGTTTTCCTTTTTGGCTGCCGTCATCGGCTTTGGGCTGGGTGCCGTGTTCGCAGCCTATCCGGTGCTGCATACGATTCTGAAATATGCCGGTGCGGCATATC
>JAPLPA010000171.1:0-8632 GCA_026400415.1 Afipia sp.
CATGCGCGACAAGGGCTGGACCGTGCCCGATTGGCCGAAGGAATATGGCGGAGGAGGCCTCAGCCTGGAGGAAGTGAAAATCCTGCGACAGGAAATGGCCGCAATCTCCGCGCGCTTACCGCTGTCGAGCTTTGGTATCTGGATGCTGGGGCCCGCAATTTTGAAATACGGCACTGACGCGCAGAAGAAAGAGCATCTTCCGAAAATCGCAGCGGGTCTCATTCGCTGGTGCCAGGGTTATTCGGAGCCGAACGCAGGATCGGATCTCGCGTCGCTGCAAACGCGCGCGGATGTCGATGGCGACGATTATCTCGTCACCGGGCAGAAAATATGGACCTCGATGGCGAATTTCGCCGACTGGATTTTCTGTCTCGTGCGCACCGATTTCAGCGCGAAGAAACATGATGGCATCAGCTTCCTGCTGTTCGATATGGCGTCGAAGGGCGTCTCGACCAAGCCGATCTTGCTGATCTCCGGCAAATCGCCGTTCTGCGAAACCTTTTTCGACGGGGTGCGCGTGCCGCGCGCCAACGTCGTCGGCACCGTCAATCGCGGCTGGGATGTTGCGAAATACCTGCTGCAGCATGAGCGCTCGATGATCAGCGAACTCGGCGAACGGCGCGGCGGTCGCCCGATGGGGCAGGTCGCGGCGAATTCCATCGGCACCGATGAGAACGGTCATCTCGACGATGCTGTTCTGCGCGGCCAGATCGCCACCTTCGATGTCGATGAGGCAGCCCTTGCGTGCGCGGCGGAGCGTGCGGTTGATCTCTCCAAGTCAGGTCAGGGACATCCGGCCTATTCGGCTGCGCTGAAGTATTACGGCACTGAACTCAACAAGCGCCGCCATGAATTGATGATGTCGGCCGGCGGTGCCGACGCGCTGGAGTGGGACAGCGAACGCTCGCGCGAGGGACTGGCTGCGCGATCGTGGCTGCGTACCAAGGCAAACTCGATCGAGGGCGGCACCTCCGAGGTGATGCTCGGCATTGTGGCCAAGCGCATTCTCGATCTTCCCGGCGCATAAACAACAAACGTATTGGATTTCAAGATGGCCCTCGTCCTCAACGAAGAACAGTCAATGCTGCGCGACAGTGCGCGTGGCTTTATCGGCGACAAGGCGCCGGTCGCTCACTTGCGCAAATTGCGCGATTCCAAAGACGCCACCGGCTTCTCGCGCGAGTTGTGGAAGGCATTGGCGGATATGGGTTTCGCGGGTCTGCTTGTGCCGGAGGAATTCGGCGGCAGTGCGCTTGGTTGCGTCGAGGCGGGCGTGGTGATGGAGGAAATCGGCCGCACGCTGATGCCGTCGCCTTTTCTCTCGACGGCTGTGCTCGCCGCATCGGCGCTGACGCGTGGCGGCAGCAAGACGCAGAAGTCCGACTACTTGCCGAAAATCGCGAAGGGCGATCTGGTCGCCACCCTTGCAGTCGATGAAGGCGCCAAGCATCGCCCGGCCAAGACGGCTATGTCAGCGACGCGCTCCGGAAACGGATTCAAGCTCAAGGGAGCGAAGGCGTTCGTGGTCGATGGTCATGCTTCGGATTTGCTGATTGTCGCTGCGCGTTCATCCGGCAAACCAGGCGATACTGAAGGTTTGACGTT
Source organism: Afipia sp. (assembly GCA_026400415.1). Classification (GTDB taxonomy): domain Bacteria; phylum Pseudomonadota; class Alphaproteobacteria; order Rhizobiales; family Xanthobacteraceae; genus Afipia. The sequence continues at coordinate 1,606 of JAPLPA010000171.1, forward strand.
GTTTCTGGTCGATCCCAAATCCAAGGGCATTGAGATGGAACGCACTGCGATGGTTGATTATCATAATGCCGCTCGAATCAACTTCAACGATGTTGAGGTCACAGCCGACAGCGTGCTCGGTGAAGTCGATCAAGGCTCAGCATTGCTCGGGGGCATTCTCAATATCGGACGCGCCGCAGTCGCATCCGAAATGGTCGGTACTAGCGAGGAAGCGTTCAGTCGCACCGTGACGTATCTGAAAGAGCGCAAGCAGTTCGGAAAACTGATCGGCGAATTTCAGGCATTGCAACACCGCGCCGCGCATCTTTACACCGAGATTGAAATCACCAAGGCGGCAGTGATGAAGGCGCTGACGCTGCTCGACAGTGATTTCGATAACGCAGGCGCGGCGGTAGCTGTTGCAAAAGCCAAAGCCGGATCGACCGCGACGCTCGCCGTGCAGGAAGCCGTGCAGATGCATGGCGGCGTCGGCATGACGGATGAATTTGACATCGGCTTCTTCATGAAGCGTGCGCGGGTGTGCCAGGAATTGTTCGGCGACACGGCGTTTCATGCCGATCAATTGGCGCTGATGAGGAACTATTGAGCTTCAGCGAATCGGCGGCGCGTATTGAATTCCGCCATTGTTCCAGAGTTGGTTGAGCCCGCGCGGAATTTTGAGCTTGGATCCCTCACCGACGTTGCGGTCGTAGACTTCCCCATAATTGCCGACACGACGGATGATACGCGCAGCCCAGTCCTTGGTGAGGCCCAGTTCTTCGCCATAAGCGCCTTCGGTCCCGACCAGCCGCATCACATCCGGCTTTTTGGATTTGAGCGCCTCATCGATGTTCTTCGACGTCACGCCGAGTTCTTCGGCATTGATCATCGCGTACACCGTCCATTTCACGATCAGCAGCCAGTCGTCATCGCGCTGGCGCACGACAGGAGCGAGCGGCTCTTTCGAAATCACGTCGGGCAGAATGACATGGTCGATCGGCTTGGTCAGCCGCAGCTGGAGTGCGTAAAGTTGCGAGACGTCCGTGGTCAGCACGTCGCACTGGCCTTCGTCATAGGCCTTGAGTACATCCTCGAGCTTGGCGAAATTGATTTCCTGATACTTCATGTTGTTGGCGCGGAAATAATCCGCAACGTTAAACTGTGTCGTTGTGCTGGCCTGCACGCAGACCTTGCTATCGCCAAGCGCCAGACCTGAGTCGATATTGCGGGCTTTCCGCACCATGAATCCTTCGCCGTCGTAATATGTCACCGCTGCAAAGTGCAACTCGTAGTCGGTCTCGCGCGACATGCTCCATGTCGAATTACGCGACAGGATATCGACTTTGCGATTCTGCAATTCCTTGAAGCGTTCGTTGGCGTCGAGCGGAACGAATTTCACTTTTGTGGCATCGTCGAAGATCGCGGCTGCGACCGCGCGGCACACATCGACGTCGAAGCCGGACCAATTGCCTTTGTCGTCGGGATTGGAGAATCCCGGCAGCCCGGTATTGACGCCGCACAGTACCGCGTCGCGCTTCAAGGTGCGCTTCAGCGTTTTGGTGTCGTACCGCTCATACGTAATGGCCGCCGCCGCGACGGCAGCGGCGATCAACAAGCCGATCAGGAGGCCGGAGCGGAAAGTGCGCGAAATGAAAGCCATAAAATTATCTCTCGATGCGTCTCGTCGTTAAACCGAATTGCGCTGAAATTGTCGTGCGGTGATTAGATTTCCGGTTTCTGCCGGATGATGACTTTGGTGCCGACCGGAACACGTTCGTAGAGATCGGTCACATCGGCATTGACGAGACGGAAGCAACCCGAGGACACGGCGGTGCCGATGGTCTGCGGCGCGTTGGTGCCATGAATTCGGTACACAGTCGCGCCCAGATAAAGCGCGCGCGCGCCGAGCGGGTTGCCGGGTCCGCCGGCCATGAAGCGCGGCAAATATGGCTGACGCTGGATCATTTCGGGCGGCGGTGTCCAATCGGGCCATTCCTGCTTTTTGGTGATCGTAACGAAACCTTGCCACTGGAAGCCGTCGCGCCCGACGCCGATCCCGTAGCGAAGCGCGCGGCCATTGCCCTGGATCAGATAGAGATAGCGCTCATTTGTGGAGACGATGATCGTGCCGGGTGCCTCGGCTGTGCGATAGAGCACTGCGGTTTTCTGAAATTCCGGCGCGAGTTGCTCTTCGTCTTCGTTCGGCACGTAACCCGGACGGTCGCCGGGATCGTTCGATTGCGCCATCGCGCTCGTCACACCGATTGTGACGACGCTTGCGGCCAATAAAGTCATGAGGAAAATGCGCAGCGGATTGATGTTCATGTTTGTTCCCTGCCGATTTGCGCCGTTGGTGCCATCAAACCCCAGCCGCCTGCCACAGGCAAGCGGTTCGGATGCCGGCGTCGATCTTGTGATAGGGCGGAATGCTTGAAATTGCGCTGAGGCGCTTTCAATGAGGCGGGATCCAAAGCCGCAGGCCGTATGCCACAATTGCCACGGTGCCGACGCCGAACAGCCAAAGGGCGACGAACCAGAGCAATTTCTCGATCAGCGGGCGCTCGTCGCCGCGTGTCATTCTAGTGATACCCGCTTTTGGCATCGACCTTGCCGCGAAACACCCAGTAGGAAAACGCAGTATAGGCCAGAATGATCGGCACCATCACCGCGACGCCAGCGAGCATGAAGTAAAGACTGTTATCCGGGGCAGCGGCTTCGCGGATGGTAATGCTTTGCGGCACGATGTAGGGCCACATGCTGACGCCGAGACCGGCGAAGGACAGCAGGAACAGCGCAAGCGACAGGAAGAACGGGCGGAAATCACGTTCGTCCGAAAGCGCCTTGAGAAGCAGGACCGTGATGCCCGCAACGGCGATCGGGATCGGCGATGTAAACAGGATGCTTGGCCATTCGAACCACCGCTGCCAATAGGCAATGCTGAGGAATGGAGTCGCGAGGCTGACAGCGCAAATCGCACCGACAGTTGCAATCAACAAGAGCCGGCTCAAGTGATAGGCCTCCTTGCGAAGCCCGCCCTTGGTTTTCATGATGAGCCATGTCGCTCCGAGCAGGCTGTACCCTGCGACGACGGCGAATCCGGTCAAAATGCTGAACGGTGTCAGCCAGTCCCACCAGCCGCCGCCGTAATGGCGGTCGCTGACATTGATGCCTTGCAGAATTGCACCGAGCGCGATGCCCTGTGACAGAGCGGCCAAGAATGAGCCGCCGAAGAAAGCAATGTCCCAGAGATTGCGTTCGCGTTTTGACCGCCAGCGAAATTCAAACGCGACTCCGCGGAATATCAACCCGATCAGCATGGCGATGATCGGTGTGTAGATCGCGGGCATCACCACCGCATAGGCCAGCGGGAATGCGGCGAACAATCCGCCGCCGCCGAGCACCAGCCAAGTCTCGTTGCCGTCCCACACGGGCGCCACCGTATTCATGATGACGTTGCGATCTTCCTTCTTCGGAAAGAACGGAAACAGCATGCCGAGGCCGAGATCAAAACCGTCCATCACGATGTAGAGGAATACCGCGAGCGCGATGATAAAGGCCCAAACGTCGGCGATGTGAAACGGAAGGCTCATTGCGCTCATCCCTTTGAAGCTACGGCGGCCGAGCCGGGCGTGAGACCTGCGGCGCGGGAGGGCTGGTCGGCGCGTGGACCCTGTTCGCCATGGTGTGGCGGCTCACTCATGAGGCGCAGGATGTAATACACGCCCATGCCGAACACGATGAAATAGACGATAACGAAGGCGATCAGCGACGATGCGACGGCAGGCGCGGCAAGTGGCGATGCGGATTCGACAGTGCGCAACAAGCCGGAGACAGTGAACGGTTGTCGTCCGGCTTCCGTGGTGGTCCAGCCAGCAAGCACTGCGATGAATCCCGCAGGTCCCATGGCCAGCGCGAAACGATGCAACCACTGCGACTCATAAAGCGTGCGCCTCGCGCGGGCATAGAGGCTGAACAATCCAAGACCCAGCATCAGGAAGCCGATACCGACCATGATGCGAAACGCCCAGAACACGATGGGCACACTCGGCCAGTCTTTGCGCGGCACGGTATCGAGGCCTTTTAGCGGTGCGTCGAGCGAGTGTTTCAATATGAGAGACGACGCTTTTGGAATTTCTACGGAGTATCTGACTTCACCTGCTGCCTGATCGGGCAACCCGAACAGAATCAATGGCGCGCCGTCAGGGTGACTTTTGAAATGGCCTTCCATCGCCATGACTTTCACCGGCTGATGTTCCAGCGTGTTCAAACCGTGCAGGTCGCCGGCGAAAATCTGAATTGGCGCCACCAGTGCAGCCATCCACATCGCCATCGAAAACATCACGCGCGGTCCGTCTTTTTTTGAATCGTGCAACAGATGATACGCGCCGACTGCGCCGACCACGAACGCTGTAGTGAGATATGCCGCCAATACCATGTGGACGAGGCGATAAGGGAACGACGGATTGAAGATGACTTTCGACCAGTCCACCGCAATGAATTGTCCGGCCGCGTTGGTCGCATATCCGGCGGGCGTCTGCATCCACGAGTTGGCGGACAAGATCCAGAACGTCGCTATCAGCGTGCCGCTTGCCACCATCAGCGTTGCGGTGAAATGAAGCCTGTGACCGACGCGCTCAAGCCCGAACAGCATGACGCCGAGAAATCCGGCTTCGAGAAAAAATGCTGTGAGGACTTCATACGCCATCAGCGGTCCGAGCACCGGACCGGTCTTGTCGGCGAACACCGCCCAGTTGGTGCCGAACTGATAGGACATCACGATGCCGGAGACGACGCCCATGCCGAATGTGACGGCAAAGATCTTCAGCCAGTAGTTGAACAGGTTGATGAAGACCTCGCGCCCGGTCCACAGCCACAGCGCTTCGAGGACGGCGAGATAGCTCGCAAGGCCGATCGAGAAGGCCGGAAACATGATGTGGAATGACATCGTGAAAGCGAATTGCGCGCGGGCCAACACAATTGCGTCGATACCTTCGAACATGCGAGCCTCCGGACACGGGACATCAATGATCTATATCATGACGACCGTCGATAGTGCCCAAAATTGAACCCGACGTGCCGCTTACCGAAGCGAGTACCGTATCGGCACGGTGACGGTGATCGAGCTTTGCGGCATTTCCGGCGGAAAAGGCGGCAAAGGTTGTGCGCGGCGAATCATCGCCATCGTCTCGCTGTCGAGCGCAGCAGAGCCAGATGATTTCGCAAGGCTGCTGGCTAAAACCTGACCGTTGCGACCTATCGTAAAATTCAGCATCGCTACGCCCTGCTCGCCGGCAGAGCGCGAGGCAGGCGGATATTGTTTGTAGCGCTGCAGATGCGCGGAAAGCAGACCGTTGTAATTCGCGCGTGCAGCTTGTGCGGCATCCGGCGGCGCTGTGGTGCGCGGCGCAGGATCGGCGGACGGCTGCGGCGGCCTCTCAAGGACCGGCTTCGGCTTGTCTTTGACGGGTTTGGCTTTTTCTTTTTGTTCGGGCGGCGCGACGACGACGGGATTTTGCCGCACAGGTGCTGGCGCAATTTGCTCCCGCTCGACCTTCTGTTGTTTTTCGGGTTCAGGTACCGGCGTGGGAGCCTGCTGCATCTCCGGACCCGGCGCCACGTCGAACTTCCGCAGTTCGTTTGTTGGCGGCGCGGATTCCAGATCCACCATTATGGGTACCGACCCGGTGCCCGCAAAATCGTTGTGGCGCGTGAACCAAACCAAGCCTGCGGCCAGCACGCTTGCATGGACGGCGACAACGAATGCTGCCGACAGACTCCATCGTCTGACCTCGGTCCGGTCGATTGGCGGTTGAAGCGTGATGTCGTTCATGGGCGATAGCTTGGCGCTATCAGTTCCTGGCGTCGAGCCCGACCAGCGCGACCTTAAGATAACCTGCGTTGCGCAGCAGGTTCATCACTTCCATGAGATCGCCATAGCTGACTGTCTTGTCGGCGCGCAGATAAAGTGCGTCGGTCTTTTTTCCGCCGCTCGCGGCTTCAAGTGCGCTGGCCAGCGCATCGCGCGGCACGGTGGTCTCGCCGACCGCGAGCGACAAATCAGGCTTCACGGTGATGAACACAGGTTTGTCCGGACGCGGCGGCGGCGTCGCAGTGGAAGCTGGCAGATCGACGCCGATATCGACAGTCGCCAAAGGTGCCGCCACCATGAAGATAATGAGGAGCACAAGCATGACGTCGATGAACGGCGTGACGTTGATCTCGTGCGCCTCGACCAGATCGTCGTCAGCGCCTGAAACTCTGCCGCCCAATCGCGCGCCCATGATGTTTACTCCGCCGCGCGCGAGCCGCGAACCGGGCGACCCTGATCTCGGCTGATAAGCATCATGACGTTCGCCGATGCATCGCCAAGCAGAGCGCGGTAGGCCGCGATCATGCGTACGAGCTGGTTGTAGATCACGACCGCAGGGATTGCGGCGACGAGGCCCATTGCGGTAGCGAGCAATGCTTCGGCGATGCCGGGTGCGACGACCGCGAGATTCGTGGTGTGGGCTTCGGAAATTCCGATGAAGGAATTCATGATGCCCCAGACGGTGCCGAACAATCCGACGAACGGGGCAGTCGCACCGATTGTCGCCAGAATTCCGGTGCCGCGCGCGATCTTTCGCGCCATCGCGTTTTCCGCGCGTTCCAGCCTGAGCGCCACGCGCTCCTTGAAGCCGTCGTCGCGCGTGCCACCGGAAAGTGTCGCTTCCGTCACCGCCGACATCACGATCTGTGCAACCGGGTCCTTGTGTCCATAACTGTCGCGTTGCGCATCGGCCAATGTGGCGTCGCTGGCGAGCACGGCAATGCGCTTGCGCGCGATAGAGGTCTCGTTTCGCAGTTCGATCAATTTTGCAACGCAAACCGTCCACGTGATGAGAGATGCAAATGCCAAACCGATCATCACGAATTTGACCACGATGTCCGCGTTGATGAACATGCCCCAAGGCGAAAGATCATGCGGCAGCAAGGGATTGGCTGGTGCAGCAGCCAACGCCGCCGCCGGGATCAGCGCAAACAAGGCTGCAGCCGCCAGAGCGCGGCG
>JAPLPA010000171.1:8669-11363 GCA_026400415.1 Afipia sp.
GCCGCCAGAGCGCGGCGATACGTCCAATGGGTGATTTTGCGCTTCAACATCGTCGAAACCGATCCGATTAAACTGCGGGAATGCGTGTGCGATAGCACCGTTCGGTGCGGCGGGCTACTCAATGAATGTTGAACCTGACGGGAACGACGAGAAAAATCTCTTCACCGGTCATCGCGGCAGGTGGAGCGGCGAAGGGTTGCGCGCGCTGAACGAGATCGAGCGTCTCGCGATCCAGCGAGTCTGAACCAGAGCTCTTGACGATGCGGCTGGATTTCAAACGGCCCTGACGATCCAAACTGAATTCAAGTTGCACCACGCCCTTTTCGTCACGGGCCTGTGCCGAGGACGGATACTTCTTGTTGCGTTCGAGCTTGCTGGCCACGAGGCGCTTCCAGGTTGGGATCGCGTTCGAGTCATTGAGGTTGAACATTGTCTGCAACGGTGCTGCGGCGACGACGGCCATATCGACACGCGACATCTGCGGCGCAGTGGTAACTGGCGCTGCCAGCTGCGCTTCCGACGGTTTTGGTTTGTCTGGCTGAGGCTCCGGCGTTTTTTTCTGAAGTGCGACGTCGGGATTTTCCTTGGTCGGAATATCGTGCTGCTCTTTGACCTTCTCGGGCTCGACGACCTTGTCGACGGGTTTCTCGGTCGGCTTTGCGATGCGCTCCGGCGTGGCTTCCGCCTGCTGCTGTTCGGGGCCGGGTTGAACATCCGAGGGGGTGTTGACCGGGGCAACGGGGGTCGGAGCAAGCTCGACCACCATCGCGCCCACCGGGTCGGTGGATTCGTCAGTGTCGTTCCAGCCGACGATCGCGGCCGCGACCGAAACATGTGCCACCAGCACAACGGCCGCACTCAAACCCCAGCGCAGAACATCCTGCCGGTTGTTGTGAAAATACGAGATCAGTCGGCCGCGCATCGTGGTTATTGTCCGAATGTATCGCCGCATCGAACGCAGCGCCGCCAGCGTCGTTCGACGATTGGCAATTACGTCCTTCAATCGGCCAAAACCGGTCCAGCGTCACCCCCGAAACCGGCTCTATCGAATTGGCAGGCTTAGAATCCCTCAAGACTCGAAGCGCTCAACGGCGGCTCGTCAGAGGCCGCCGCGCGGAGCAATGTCAAAAAACCCCGCAGATTCGGGCGGAGTCATAGGTCGAGGCTTTTAGATATTTTCTAAACATGCAGCGACCCGCGCGCGCGTCTAGATGGCTTCTAGTCTGAACCCCTCGACGCGCGCTCTCATTTTTCACAAGAGAAAGCCATGAAATTGCCGCGAGCAAACGCGGCGTGAAATCGGGGGCGTGTTGTGAGTGAAGGTCAGGCGAAGCGTAATAGTGGGTTCGCACGTGCGGCTCTTGTGTCGGTCAGCTATCTCGCGTTGGGGATGAGCGTCACGCTCGGCGTTACAATTGCGCAGGCCCAGCAGCCAGCGCCCGAAGCGCGCCCGGGCGCGACGGCACTTCCGCCGGTCTCGGTCGATGCCGCGAAGAAAAAACCTCGTCGTGCGGCTCGCGCTGCGCCATCACGTGAAACTGCTCCTGTCGTTGCCCAACAGCCGCAGGCGAAACCCGCCGACACGCATGACGCGCGCACCGGCACGGTCGGTTACTACGCCAATTCAACTTCGGTTGCGACAAAGTCCAACACGCCGTTGTTGAACATTCCGCAGTCCGTCAACGTCATCACCCGGGATTTCATCCAGGACTCAGGTGCGCAGCAGCTCACCGACGTTACGCGCTACGTTCCGGGCGTCGCGATCCATCAAGGCGAAGGCAATCGCGATGAACTCGTCATTCGCGGTGTCGATTCCAGCGCCAATTTCTTCGTCAATGGCTTTCGCGACGACGTCCAGTATTTCCGCGATCTCTACAACACCCAGAGCATCGAAGTCATTAAAGGGCCGAGCGCACTTACATTCGGACGTGGCGCGGGTGGTGGTCTTGTCAATCGCACGCTCAAGGAAGCCGACGGTCAGCGCGTCTATGAAGCGACCATGCAGACCGGCTCATATTCCGACCGCCGCATTTCGCTCGATGCCGGACAGGCGATCAGTCAGGATTTCGCGGTGCGCATGAATGCGTTCTACGAAGGCTCCGACACGTTTCGGCAATACGGCCAACTCGAACGCTACGGCATCAATCCAACCGTGACGATGACGCCGAACGACACCACCAAGATCAAGCTGAGTTACGAGTATTATCACGACGAGCGCACCAACGATCGTGGCAATCCTTCGCAGGCGTTGAGTGCGACAGCACCGGCATCGACGCGCTTCAATCCTGCGACGCCGTTTGCGCCGAATGGCGATCTGACGGCGTTCTTCGGCAGCCCGACTTACAATGTCGCGGCATCCGACGTGCAGACCACACAGGCGAAGATCGAGCATGATTTCGAAAACGGCCTCACCGTCAAGAATCAGGCGCTCTACGCCGATTACAATCGTCATTACACAAACATCTATCCTGGAAACGGTACTTTGTCCGGCGCGGTCAATCCGGCCGACACCGCTTTCAATCGCGCTGCCTATCAGAACACGACTAACCGCGAGAACGCGATCAACCAGACGGACTTCACTTACAAGGTTGCGGCGCTGGGCATGGGCCACACCATCGGGTTTGGCACAGAGTTTGGGCGGCAGACCGGTCTGTCCTATCGGGAGTCCGGCTTTTTCCCGGGCAACGCCGGCGC
>JAPLPA010000292.1 GCA_026400415.1 Afipia sp.
CAGTATGCTTTTTGGTGGCATGGTGAACAGCGACCCCATTTATTTCCTCAACAACTATGGTCAGTGCCGGCTGGACAAATGCATGTGCATTGACCGTGACAACCCCCGTTTCGATGGCGCATGGGGCGGTCTGGCCTGTCCAGACTGGGTTGCAAGCGGTTCGCAAGACCTCCAATCTATGATAGAGAAGGCAAAATTAACATATATGGCGAACAAAAATGATGAACGCACCCGTAATACTCAGAGGCCTTGACGGTGTCAGGTACGATACTGACAAAAGCCTGATCGACATTGACAGGCAGGACTGTGAGGATTCCCTGTATACGTTTCTGGCAGGGGCTTGGAAGACCATTGATCCATCAGGGTTCACCAAGGGCTGGCCGATTGAGGCTATCGCAGAACACTTGCAGGCAGTGGTTGATGGCGACCTGAAGCGGCTGATCATTAACATCCCACCGCGCATGGGGAAGAGCTCTATCACCTCGGTGGCCTTCCCTGCGTGGACATGGGCGCAATCTATCAACAGCGCGACCTCTGGCCCCGGCGTTCAGTTCCTGCATGCGTCATACGCACAGAGCCTGTCACTGCGCGATTCGGTTAAGTGCCGCCGCTTGATCACAAGCCCTTGGTATAGGGAACGGTGGGGCGATCGGTACGCATTGACAGGGGACCAGAATGCTAAAACGAGGTTCGACAACAATAAGGGTGGATCTCGTCTTTCTACATCGGTTGGGTCCGCGCTTACGGGGGAAGGTGGTTCGATCATTGTGGTCGATGACCCAAACGCCGCACAAGAGGCTTTCAGCGAGGCGACCATTGATCCGAACACTAGCAAGGGAACGATTGCCGCCGTGGTGACGCTCGGCATGCCATTGAAAAATGCGCTGACCAAGGCCGATACAACATATTCCGTCAGTCTCGATCTCGGTTCGCTTGCTGTCGACAAACTTGCGCTAAACCAAAAGCTCGAAGCGAATGCACTGAAGATCGTCGCCGACAATCTGGGCTATCGGGTGAAAGGGGATGTCAAGATTGGCGGGCAACCGGCAGCGCTCGATTATCGCAAACTCAATGACGGCGGCGACGCCGATGTCCGGCTGACCGCAACGCTAGACGATGCGGCGCGCGCGCGGCTTGGGGTCGACCTCGGGTCGAGCTTGAGCGGTGCCATTCCATTCAAGCTTGCCGGCAAGATAGGCGGCGATAAGGAAAACCGCTTCGGTGTGGAGGCGGACCTGACAGCCGCCAAGATCGACAATCTGCTGCCGGGCTGGACCAAGGTTGCGGGCAAGACAACCAAGATGACATTCAACGTCGTGCAGAAACCGCAGGGGACCCGCTTCGAGGATATCCTCATTGAAGGAAACGGCGCGCTCATCAAAGGCACGCTTGAAGTCGACGACAAGAACGATCTGGTCAACGCATTCTGTCCGACGTTCTCGCCATCGGAAGGCGACAAGACGAGTTTGAAGGCGGAGCGTTCCCCGCGAGGTTTTCGACGGACGCGGCTTCATCAAGAGTGCGATTTCGGGACGGGAAGGTCCAAAAGACAAAGCAAAGACATTTGATCTTGACGTCGATGCCAAGCTCGGAGCGATCGCCGGTTTTTATGGCGAAGCATTGCGCAGCGTCGATATCAAGCTGACGCGCCGTGGCGGCACAATCAAATCATTCACGCTAGGCGGTAAGATTGGACGCGATACGCCTGTGGTCGGCGATCTGCGACGCGCGCAAAATCGCGATGTGCTTTATTTAGAGACAAACGACGCGGGAGCTTTTTTCCGCTTCGCCGATACTTACGCCAAGATGACCGGCGGACAGATGTGGGTTGCGATGGATCCGCCGTCGGGTGACGCGACGGCGGCGCAAGAAGGTCTTCTTAACGTCAAGGATTTCCTCGTCAAAGGTGAAACAGCACTTGATCGCGTTGTCGCCAATAATCCGAACGGCACATCGCAAGGCGTCGGATTTTCACGGATGCGCGCGGAGTTCACGCGTCAGGGCGGACAGCTGCGGATCAAGGACGGTGTTGTGCGCGGCCCGACCGTGGGCGCCACCATTGAGGGCAACATTGATTACCCCGGCAACGAAGTCCGCATGAGCGGAACCTTTGTGCCGCTGTTCGGCTTGAACAACATGTTTGGCCAAATTCCAATCGTCGGCTTGTTCCTCGGCGGCGGCAGCAATGAAGGCTTGATTGGCATCACATATGAAGTCGTCGGCACTCCGGGCGCTCCGGTGTTGCGTGTCAATCCGATTTCCGCGATGGCGCCGGGCGTGTTTCGAAAGATTTTCGAATTTGGCACCGGCAAGCAAAACGCGCCTGCGGATTTCCCCGGTTCGCCTAATAATTGATTTCGGCAATCAGACTGGCTTGAGAAGCGCGTGGCGCTTCTTGCCCATCGACAACTTAATAACGCCTTCAGGCGTGAGGTTGGCGGGCGTGAGCGTCATTTTTTCGTCGGTCACCACAGCATCGTTGACGCGAATGCCGCCGGACTGAATCTGCCGCCGCGCTTCCCCGTTCGATTTGACGAAGCCGACGGCGACGTTCGCTGCCAGGATTCCGTAGCCGCCTTCCAGATCTTTCCGGGGAATTTCGACGGTCGGCAGGCTTTGCGCAACGGTGCCTTCCTCAAAAGTCTGCCGTGCGGTATCTGAAGCCGCCGCCGCAGCGTCACGTCCATGAACGAGGGCGGTGGCTTCAGTGGCAAGAATTTTCTTGGCCTCGTTGATGTCCTGACCCTTCAACGCGGCGAGCTTGGCGATTTCGTCGAGCGGCATGACGGTGAATAGTTTGAGGAAACGCTCGACATC
>JAPLPA010000238.1:0-6544 GCA_026400415.1 Afipia sp.
TGTTCGCGCGGGCCGATGTTGCTTTCGAGCGCGGTGAAGGCGTGTGGCTGATCGCGACCAATGGCGACCGCTACCTCGATTTCACCAGTGGCGTCGCGGTGAACGCGCTCGGTCACGCGCATCCGCATCTGGTTTCAGCTCTTCAGGAGCAGGCTGCAAAGTTGTGGCATGTCTCAAATCTATTTCGGATTCCCGAGGGCGAAAAGCTTGCAGACCGCCTGTGCGACGCGAGTTTCGCCGACGTCGCGTTTTTCTGCAATTCCGGCGCCGAGGCGATGGAAGCCTGCATCAAGATGGCGCGGAAATTCCAGGCCGTGAACGGCAGGCCTGAACGATATCGGCTGATAACGTTCGAGGGCGCATTTCACGGCCGCACGCTCGCAGCACTTTCTGCGACCGGCCAGCAGAAATATCTTGAAGGCTTCGGCCCGCCGGTCGATGGCTTCGATCAGGTGCCGCTGGGCGATCTCGAGGCGGTCAAAAAAGCTATCGGTCCGCAGACCGCGGGCATCATTATTGAGCCTTGGCAGGGCGAGGGCGGTGTCCGCGCAGCGCCGCCGGAATTTTTCCGCGCATTGCGCAAGCTATGCGATGACAACAAGCTCGTGTTGATTTTCGACGAGGTGCAGACCGGAATGGGGCGCACCGGAACTCTTTTTGCTTATGAAAAGCTCGGTGTGACGCCGGACATCATGGCATTGGCCAAGGCCCTCGGCGGCGGCTTTCCGATGGGCGCTTGCCTTGCTACGCTGGCGGGAGCAGCGGGCATGACTCCGGGTACGCATGGATCGACGTTCGGCGGTAATCTGCTGGCCGCCGCCGCCGGCAACGCCACGCTTGACGTCATGCTCGCACCAAAGTTCTTCGATCAGGTCCAGCGCGCGTCACTCATCATGAAGCAGAAGCTTGCTTCCGTGGTCGATCGCTATCCGGACGTCGTCTCCGAAGTAAGGGGAGAAGGTCTTCTGATAGGGCTGAAGGCGGTGGTGCCATCTGGCGACCTCGTCGCAGCCCTTCGCCATGAAAAACTGCTCACTGTTGGTGCCGGCGAAAACGTCGTTCGCCTGTTGCCGCCATTGATCGTATCTGAGGCAGAGATCGAGGACGCCGTATCTCGCCTTGAGCGCGTTTGTGCCAAATTCTCAAAAGCGCACGCTCCGCGTGGAGCGGCGTGATGAGTAAGCTGCGCCATTTTCTCGATCTGACAGAAATTCCCACGAAGGAGCTTCGTGTAATTCTCGACGCCAGCGTTGCAATGAAGAAGCTGCAAAAGGCTGGAAATCCGGCGAGGCCGCTTGAAGGCAAAACGCTCGCGATGATCTTTGAAAAGCCATCGACGCGAACGCGTGTGTCTTTCGATGTGGGGATGCGACAACTCGGCGGCGAAGCTATCATGTTAACCGGCGCAGAAATGCAGTTGAGCCGGGGAGAAACCATCGCGGATACGGCGCGCGTGCTATCGCGCTACGTCGACATTATCATGATCCGAATTCTAAACCACGATTCTCTTACCGAACTCGCCGAATACGCAACCGTTCCGGTCATCAATGGACTGACACGGCGATCGCATCCCGGACAAGTGATGGCCGATGTGATGACATTTGAAGAACATCGCGGGCCCATCAAGGGCCGCACGGTTGCGTGGGTGGGTGACGACAACAACGTGCTGGCGTCATGGGCTCATGCGGCTGAACGCTTTGATTTCAATCTGCGGGTCGCGACGCCGCCAGAACTTGCGCCAAACAAATTGCTGAAAGACTGGATCAAATCATCGGGCGCGCCAATTATTCTGGGATCGAAGCCAGAGGAGATGGTGAGGGGTGCGGATTGCGTTGTCACCGACACGTGGGTGTCGATGGGTGACAAGGACGGTGAGCATCGCCACAATTTATTGCGACCCTACCAAGTCAACACGCAACTGATGTCGTTTGCAAAGCCCGACGCTATTTTTATGCATTGTCTGCCTGCGCATCGCGGCGAAGAGGTGACAGACGAAGTCATCGACGGTTCACAGTCGGTTGTGTTCGACGAAGCGGAGAACCGGCTGCATGCGCACAAGGGTATTCTTGCGTGGTGCATGGACGCGGTGGGATAGTATCCCGATAAGGCCAAGGCTCTTTTTTCCTCAGCGAACGAACCTATATTGTACAGACACCCGCCTAACGTGGCGGCGCACTGCATTTGTCAAAAGTTTGTTCGGCTCAATCATCCTTCCATCGCGGACCGAATTCCAGCCTGAAAGCCTGCGTTATTATGACTTCCGAAATGCCGATCCGCGCACCTTCCGCCACACCCGTCGACGACGCAGTGCTCCCTTTTGAGGTGAGTGCGCTCGATGTTCGCGGACGCCTTACGCGCATGGGTCCAGCGCTCGACGAAATTTTGACTAAGCACGATTACCCTGCACCCGTTGGCAAACTGCTTGGCGAAGCCATCGTGCTTACGACTTTGCTTGGTTCGACATTGAAATTCGAAGGCCGGTTCATCTTGCAAACGCAGACCGACGGCCCTGTGTCGTTGATTGTGGTCGATTTCCATGCGCCGGATCGGCTGCGCGCCTATGCGCGTTTCGACGCGAGCAAATTGAGGGACGGGCAGGATTCGGCGGCTCTGCTCGGACAGGGCCATCTTGCCATGACTATCGATCAGGGTGCCGACATGAGCCGCTATCAAGGTTTGGTCGCATTGGATGGCGGCGATCTCGAAGACGCGGCGCATGAATATTTTCTGCGCTCAGAGCAAATTCCAACGCGCGTACGGCTTGCGGTCGGAGAAGAATTTCGCGGCGGCGACGAGCCGAAACATCGCTGGCGCGGTGGGGGCATGCTGATGCAATTTCTCCCAAAAGCTCCTGAACGCGCACGGCAAGCCGACCTGCATCCCGGCGACCTGCCAGAGGGTGTCGCGGCTCATGTCGTCGTGGATGATGATGCTTGGGCGGAAAGCCAGTCGCTTTTCGGCACGATCGAGGACGTCGAACTGATCGATCCGGATTTATCGGGTGAGCGATTGCTGTTCAGACTGTTTCATGAACGCGGCGTGCGCGTGTTTCCGATGCAGGAAGTACGTGCGCAATGCTCGTGTTCGCGCGATGCAGTAGCAGCAATGCTTGCGAGTTTTGCACCGAACGACCGCGCTGATATGGTCGAGAATGGCAAAGTGGTTGTGACCTGCGAATTCTGCAGTTCGGTCTATAAATTTACGCCCGAAGAAGCCGGCGTCGAAAAGGCCGGCTAGCACTTAGTTCAGCGTGCGGCGATGATCCGGACTGTCCAGTGAGAACGTGGGAATATCGATGTCGAACGGCTCGCCGCCCTGCGTGATCATCTGGTAGCTGCCTGTCATAAAACCGGATGAGGTGGGAAGCGGTACGCCGCTCGTGTATTCGAAGCGCTCGCCAGGAGCGAGGACAGGTTGCTCTCCGACAACGCCTTCGCCACGAACCTCCTGATTTCGACCGGTGCCGTCGGTAATGATCCAGTGTCTGGTCTTGAGTTGAACCGTCTCGTCACCTGAATTGAATATAACGACCGTATAGGCCCAGAAAAACCGCCCGTGCTCCGCCGATGAGCGTTCCGGCAAAAAGCTTGGTTCCACCAGAACTTCAATTTGGCGTGTTACGGCGCGATACATAGGGTCCTTTCCAATCCATTGGGATCATACCGGGCTTCGGCACGGTTGCGTAGAGGCTGCTTTGCTGTTGCTAGCGATGAATGCAATTTGCGGGGCGCGCCGATCTTTCGTAAGATTCCGGAGGATGCAGAGCGCCAGTGTAGCATGACGATTGCCACGACCGAGATGCCCGGCGAAGAGGTCGTTCCGGCCACGAAGAGCATTGCTCTTCCGGTCGCCGCCGGCGAACGCGAATTGCGGCTGGATCTCTTCCGAGGTTTTGCATTGTGGCTTATTTTTATCGATCATCTTCCAACCAACGTGCTGACCTGGTTTACCATCCGAAACTACGGTTTCAGCGATGCGACCGAGATTTTCATTTTTATATCTGGCTACACAGCTGCTTTCGTTTACAGCCGCGCTATGCAGGACCGCGGAGTTGTGATCGCGAGCGCGCGCATTTTCAAACGCGTCTGGCAGATCTATGTTGCCCATGTGTTTCTGTTCACGATCTACCTCGCCGAAATTTCCTACCTGGCGGCTCGTTTCGACAATCCGCTCTACACTGAGGAAATGGGCATTCTCGATTTTCTCAAGCAGCCCGATGTCATGATCGTGCAGGCGCTGCTTCTCAAATTCCGCCCAGTCAACATGGACGTGCTGCCGCTCTATATCGTGCTGATGCTTTTTCTGCCGCTGATCCTCTGGTTGATGCAGAGAAAGCCCGATCTGACGTTGGCGTTATCGGCGGTGTTTTATGCTTTGGCGTGGCAGTTCGATCTTCACCTCGAGGCGTTTCCGAGTGGTTTCTGGGCCTTCAATCCCTATGCGTGGCAATTGCTGTTTGTCTTTGGCGCGTGGTGTGCGCTCGGAGGCGCGATGCGAATGGCACGCATTCTCGCGTCGCGTATCACGCTTTTGATTTGCATAGCCTATTTGATATTTGCGTTCGCAGTGACGATGACCTGGTACTTTCCGCAATATAATTTTTTCATTCCGCGCTGGCTGGAAAACGCAATGTACCCCATCAACAAAACGGACCTCGATGTTCTGCGCTTTGCGCATTTTCTTGCGCTGGCGGCGATCACGGTTCGCTTTCTTCACAAGGATTGGCCGGGACTGAAGTCGCTGTGGCTTCGCCCGATCATCATGTGCGGCCAGCATTCGCTTGAGATATTTTGCGTCGGAGTGTTTCTCGCATTCGCGGGCCATTTCTTTTTGACAGAGGTATCGAACACGGCGTGGACGCATTTCTTCATCAGCGTTGCGGGAATTGTGATTATGTCCGCCGCTGCGTGGCTTTTGAATTGGTACAAGGCCGAGGTCGGTAAAAGCGGCAAGCGCGTGAAAAGCGTTGAGAACGACGCCGATTTCGCGGGAGGCGATGCATGAGAGCAGCGGTGGGCATATTTCTAATTGCAGGACTTCTGGCAGCTCAGCCTGTGCGCGCCGAAGAAGATCCCGGTTGCACGGTGCCGGCCTATCTTCTGACGACAGAAAGCAAGCTTCCCAAGGTCGCCGACTCCATCAAGACGCGCAAGCATCTCGAGATTCTCGTTGTCGGAAGCGGGTCGTCTTTGCTTGCAGGCCCAGACGGCGCAAGCGCGTCTTATCCGGCCCGGCTCGAGGCGGCGCTGCGCGCGAGACTAACAGGTGTCACTGTTCATGTGGCGACGGATACGCTTCCGAAAAAAACCACTGAGGAAGTTGAAAAAGGCCTGTCACAAGCAATCGAGAAGTTGCCCCCGGACGGCAAGCCGACGCTAACGATCTGGCAAACCGGAACGGTGGACGCAATCAGGGCGACGGACCCTGACGACTTTCGAAGCGCTCTGGATACCGGAGTGGAGGATTTGCAAAAGGCAGGGACCGATGTTCTCCTGATGAACTTGCAATACAGCCCGCGTATCGAATCGATGCTCTCGGTTACGCCATACATAGATACAATGCGCGTCGTCTCGCAGCAGCACGATGTTCCGCTTTTTGACAGGTTCGCGATTATGCGTCACTGGGGCGATGCTGGCGATTTCGACTTGCTTGGCGCAGTGCATGGCTATGCGATGGCCAAGCGAGTCCATGATTGCATTGGACGTGCACTTTCGACCTTTGTTGTCGATGCTGCAGGTATTAAGCCGGGTGATGTGAGGGTTCGGCGCTAATGAAGTTTGGCCGGGTAGCAGTGGCCTCATTGCTTGCATTGTCGCTCACGGGTGCCGTGACGACTGTGATGCGCTGGAGCGAAGAACCCTCTGATGTCTCGCCGGTGCAGCGCGTGTCATCGGAGGAGCCTGCTTCTATCGCTTCTGAACCGAAGAAAAGCCTCGCGACCAAGACGATCGAGACCGTAAAGAACGTGGCTGTCCTGGCGGGCGATATCTTCACTCGCGTGCCCTGCCTGCCGGCGAAAGGGATTGCCAGTTCGTCCGGTACGCTACCACGCGTTGCCAAGCGCATCGCAGCCGGAGATCCGGTGACGATCGTGGCCTTCGGCTCATCGACGACTGTTGGATATGGCACAAGCTCGCCCGCCTATACCTATCCAAACCGTCTGGCGGATCAGTTGCGTCGTAAATTTCCCACCGCCGACATCAGCATCATCAACCGGGGTATGGGCGGACAAGATACGCCGGAGATGATGAAGCGCTTTAGCGCCGCCGTGTTGGCATCGGACCCGGATTTGGTGATCTGGCAGCTCGGAACCAATACCGTCATCAGGGGCAACGAAAGCGATGTTGCTGCAACCAGAGCGCTGGTCGAAGACGGCATCGCTCAACTTCAGGCTCGCGGTATCGATGTTGTGCTGATCGATCCTCAATATGTGCCGGCTGTGACTGCAAAACCGGAAAACGCGAGCGAGATGGTGAAGCTGATCGCCAACGTTGCGAAGCTCAAACACGTCGCGGTGTTTCCTCGTTTCGAGGTCATGAAGCAA
>JAPLPA010000238.1:6563-13725 GCA_026400415.1 Afipia sp.
CAAGATGCCGTTCGACAGCTTTGTCATCGGCGATGGCCTGCACATGAACGACTGGGGCTATGCGTGCTTCGCGCAGTTGCTCGGCGACACGATCATCAAGTCGGTCGGCCAGGTGAAGGCGGGCGTAGATACGCCCACCAACGTCATGACCTATCGGCCGATGTAGTGTCCGAGAGATGCGTCACGCCTTCTCCAGCGCAGCGGCGAAGTCTTCGATCAAATCGTCCTTGTGTTCGAGGCCGGCTGAAAAACGGATAAATCCATCGCTGATGCCAAGCTCCGCACGCACTTCGGGCGTCAGGCGCTGATGAGTAGTCGTTGCCGGGTGCGTGACGATACTTTTGGAATCGCCAAGGTTGTTGGAAATGCGCGACAGCTTCAGCGCGTTGAGCGTACGGAATGCTGCAGCCTTGCCACCCTTGACCTCGAAGCCGACGAGGGTCGATCCGGCGCGCATCTGTTTTTTCACGATTGCAGCCTGCGGGTGATCTGCGCGACCGGGAAACACGAGCCTCGAAATCTTGGGATGTTTCGCCAATGCATCGGCGACCGCGGCGGCGGTTTCGGTTTGCGCCTTCACGCGGATACTCAACGTCTCAAGACCCTTCAGCAACACCCATGCGTTGAATGGCGACATCGCCGGTCCCGTCTGACGCAGGAAATTGTGAATGTGCTCCTGAATGAATTCTTCGGAGGAAAGAATGATGCCGCCGAGACAACGTCCCTGACCATCGATGTGCTTGGTTGCGGAATAGACCACAACGTCGGCGCCGAGCGTCAACGGACTCTGCCAAATAGGCGTTGCGAAGACGTTATCGACGATCAGTCTGGCGCCACCAGCATGCGCAATCTTCGCCACCGCGCCAATGTCGACGACGTCGAGCGTCGGATTGGTTGGACTTTCAAGAAAGCATGATCTCGTATTCGGGCGCATCGCCTTCTGCCATTGATCGAGATCTTGCCCGTCGACGAGTGTTGTCTCGATGCCATAGCGCGGCAGCAGATCTTCCACGACATAGCGGCACGATCCGAACAGCGCCTTCGCGGCCACGACATGATCGCCCATGCGAAGTGGCGCGAGGATAGCGGTGGTCACAGCGGCCATTCCGGTTGCCGTCGCCCGCGCGGCCTCGGCACCTTCGAGTTCGATCATGCGCTGTTCGAACATCGACACGGTGGGATTGGAAAACCGCGAATACAGAAATCCGGGGTCTTTCCCGGTAAAGCGCGCTTCGCATTGTTCGGCGGTGTCGTAGATAAAGCCCTGCGTCAAAAACAGCGCTTCGGACGTCTCGCCAAATTGCGACCGCAGCGTGCCGGAATGAACCAGCCGCGTTTCGGGACGATAATGTTGCGTGGGAGAAGACGCTTTAGCCGTAGAAATCTTCGTCTCAGACATGTGACCTCCATCGCGACCACCCGAAAATGGTCACAAAAAACCGGCCTGGAAAATTTCCACAGGCCGGGATCACACTGTCCCCGGCCTGTTTAGCGACTTATTTTACGTGGCTGCAAGCCGGCCGGCTCAAATGACCACGGGATAAGTCGTAGGCTTAATCCGGTCCGGTCTTTGCGTCAAGCACGTCATCGGATAACCGGTAAACCTGTTTGTCTGCAAGATGATGCAGAAACGAAACGAAAGACCAAAGACGTGCCGTTTACGCTAGCTCCAGATGCGACTGGGATTCTGCCGGACCGCATGATCGCGGCAATGGCCGATGCCGGTCTCATTCTTCCGGCCTATCCTTTTGTTGAGAGCCAGATTCAGCCAGCGAGCCTGGATCTGCGGCTCGGCGAAATAGCCTTTCGGGTGCGCGCGAGCTTTTTGCCCGGACCGAACTCAACGGTTGCGGAGCGGATCGACGAACTCAAATTGCACGAGATCGATCTATCCGACGGCGCCGTGCTGGAGACGAACTGCGTTTACATTGTGCCGTTGCTGGAGAGCCTCGCACTTCCGCCCTCGGTGCTTGCGGCCGCAAATCCGAAAAGTTCGACCGGGCGTCTCGATGTGTTTACGCGCGTGATCGCTGACGGCACGCGTCGCTTCGACATGATCGGTGCGGGTTATCATGGTCCGCTCTACGCCGAAATCAGTCCGAAGACTTTTCCAGTGTTGCTGCGCGAGGGGTCGCGGCTGTCGCAAATTCGCTTTCGCACCGGGCATCCGTTATTGGACAACGATGCGCTTGAGAAGCTTCACGCGCGCGAACGCCTGGTCGATGTAAATGACGCGGATCTCACAGGTGGTGTCGCATTGAGTGTCGATCTGTCCGGCGAGGGCTCAGATGGCTTTGTCGGCTATCGTGCCAAGCGGCACACTGGTGTGATCGATATCGACCGCCGCACGGGTTACGATGCTGGCGAATTCTGGGAGCCGATCCCAGCGCGTCCCGATCGCAGCCTCATTCTCGACCCCGGAGAGTTTTATATTCTGGCGTCCAAAGAAGCCGTTCAGGTGCCACCGGATTTTGCCGCCGAAATGGTGCCGTTCGATCCGCTGGTCGGCGAATTCCGCGTTCACTATGCGGGTTTCTTCGATCCGGGATTTGGCTATGCGGGCGCTGGCGGCCAAGGTTCGCGGGCGGTTCTGGAAGTGCGTTCCCGCGAAGTGCCGTTCATCCTCGAGCACGGCCAGATCGTTGGACGGCTGGTTTATGAGAAAATGCTATCGCGGCCGGATTCTCTCTATGGACAGCGCATTGCATCAAATTATCAGGGCCAGGGCCTGAAGCTCTCCAAACATTTCCGCGCGTAGCGGCTTCCGATCCGAAGTGTAGAACTTTTTCTCGGGCCGAACGCCGCATACCTATGCGCTGGATGCGTAACGTCTTTTCACGCTTCGGTGCTAGAGATTTTCTCGAGCGGTGATCCGACTATCAACGGACGCCGTCGGGGAAATGAATGTCCGAGCTAGGCGTTGCCGAAATTCCGGTGGTGGAAGGTGAGAAGCCGCCGCTACCTCGCGACCGCGACCGGGCTAAAAATCCGCTGCTCGATGGGCCTATTCTTCCCACCCTTCTGAAACTCGCCGCACCCAACGTTGTTGCGTTAACCGCAGGCACTTGCGTTGCCATTGCCGAGACGTCCTACATCGGCCGGCTCGGCGTCGAGCCGCTTGCCGCGATGGCGCTGGTTTTCCCGCTCGTCATCCTGATGATGACGATGGGCGGCGGGGCGATGGGCGGCGGTATCGCCTCAGCGATTGCGCGCGCGCTCGGTGCCAACGATACCGAGCGAGCCTCTGCGCTTGCGGTTCATGCATTGCTGATCGGAGTTTGCTTCGGGCTTGCCTTCATGCTCGGCATGCTGATCTTTGGGCCTAATCTCTTTGCCACGCTGGGCGGGCGCGGGCGGGTTCTGAGCGAGGCGATTGCGTATTCGCAAATCTTCTTCGGCGGCGCGGTGATCCCTTGGGTTCTCAACACTCTTGCGGCGCTGCTGCGAGGAACCGGCAACATGAAATTGCCCTCCATCATCATTCTCAATTCGGCGCTGTTACAGATGATCCTTGGCGGCGCGCTTGGGCTTGGGATCGGACCGATTCCGCAATTTGGCATGCGGGGTGTCGCCGCCGGAACGCTGATCGCATTCTCGGTCGGTGTCGCCATTATGTCCTGGTATCTTTTATCAGGCCGAAGCCGCGTGAAGTTGAATTTCAAGAATTTCAAATTCCGGCGTGGAATGTTCTACGACATTCTCAAAGTTGGTGCAGTCGCTTGCCTCTCGCCATTGCAGGTGGTGCTGACTATTAGCTTTTTCACCCACATGCTGGCAAATTTTGGTACCGAAGTACTCGCTGGCTACGGCATAGGCGCGCGGCTGGAGTTTATGCTGACCTCACTCGCATTTGCCGTCGGCATGGCTTCAGTCCCAATGGTCGGCATGTCGATTGGCGCAGGACGCGTTGATCGCGCGCGCCGTGTGGGCTGGACGGCTGGAGCCGTTTCATTCGTGACCGTCGGCGCTTTCGGCACTTTCATCGCAATTTTTCCCGGCCTGTGGGTCAATTTATTTACCGACAACCCGGCAGTGCGCGCAGCTGGCCGCGAATATCTTTCGACGGTCGCGCCGCTGTTCGCGTTTATTGGCCTGTCCATCTCCCTGTACTTCTCGTCGCAGGGTGCAGCGAAAGTTATCGGCCCCGTTCTGGGTCAAACCGCGCGGCTTGCCTTTATTTTTGCTGGAGGCTGGTGGCTGACGCAACGCGGCGCGACCAGTACGCAATTTTTCTGGCTGGCCGCGGCCTCGATGATTTTGCTCGGGTTGCTTGTCGCAGCAACCGTCCGCCTCACGAGCTGGGGACCGAAGGCCGCCGGGTTGCCTTGATAGATCACGCGTTCGTCCGATTTCGCTCAAGTGCTTTTTTCATCGCGGCCACTCCAAGCTCCATTTGCGAATCGATAAAGGGCGCGAGTTCGTTCGGCAGCATGTCTGCCGTCCAGACGAAACGGCAGCGATTGTGGCCATCATCCGTGATCTGAACCGAAGCGCTGTGATGCTTGAACCGTTCGTTCACAATCGAATATGCCAGTCGCTTTTTTACATCATCGCAATCGATGAGAACTTCGCGCACTGAATTGCCGCTTACAAATGTGACGATTCGGTCGGCACCATCCATTCGTGCGTCAATGACGAACCCCGCTGCAAGGCGGACGTGAACCGCGCCAAAATCGCGCACTGCGTCCCAAACGCTTTCAGCCGATGCGTCGATTGTTGTCTCTTTTCTAATTGAAGCCATGTTGAATCCTCGTCTGGAGAATTATGGGCAAACCGCTTCGACATTATTGCCGTCGGGGTCGATCAAAAAAGCCGCGTAATATGTTGGACTGTAATCAGCGCGAGGACCGGCGCCGCCATTGTCGCGCCCGCCGGCCTTGAGACCTGCTGCATGAAAGGCTTTCACGGCCGCGTGATTTGGCGCGACGAAAGCGATATGAGCGTCCGCTCTCGTTTCTTTGGAAAGATACAGCCAGAGCGCGGGCGCATTCGGTGGCCCGAAACCCGCGCCCGAGTTGTCGTGCGAGGCTAGAATGTAGCCGAGCGGTGCGAGCGCTTCGGTGTAGAAACGCACACTGCTATCGAGGTCTCTGACTTTCAATCCGATATGGTCGTACATGGCAATCTCCTTTTGTGGAGATTACTGTGCAGCGCTTGCTTGCAATCTATCTTGGAAAATCTTGCGGTCGCCGCGCGCCATCGCGCGATAACGTCCCGGTGAGATGCCGGCCGCACGATGGAATGTGCGGACGAAATTCGACAAATCGCCGAATCCGACGTCAAACGCAATGGACGTAATCGACCGTGCATCGTCAGTGAGCAGGCGCGCCGCGTGTCGCAGCCGCGAGCGGACGAGATATTGATGCGGCGTCACGCCAAGGACATTCGAGAACAGGCGCAGAAAGTGAAATGCGCTCACGCCCGCGCGATTCGCCAGACCGGGAAGACTGATTTCGCGATCTGCGTTGGCGTCGATCCAAAGCGCACTCTCGACGGCGCGAGAGCGGTCTGGTGCGGTGGCCTTCAAGGGTTTGCGGGAAATGCCCGACGCGACTTCGATAAATCGTTTGGCAAACAACATTCCGGCCTCGTCGATGCCGATATCGCCATCGCCGCGCCGCGCTGTTTCTGCCAGCTCGCCGCATATCATCAATTCGGGAAGCGGCGGCAGCGATCCTACTCGCAATGCCTTCTTGCCGAGTCCGATCTCGTCTGCTGTCTCCGGCGAAAACCAGAATGATAAGCACTCATCTCCGCACACATGATGGGGATGAGAACACGTGTACTCGTCGCCCTGATGCCCGACCATCACGCCGCCGGCGACCAATTCGTGGGATCGCCCGTCGGTGTCGTAGCCGAAACTTCCTTTGCGGACATAGGATAGCGAATGACAGCGATGTTGCTCGACAAACGGCTTGTCGTCCGGTCCCGCGCTGCACCGAAAATCGATGACGGACAGCGATTGATTTTGTAGCAACGTCTTTCGTGTCATGAGGGTATGTTATGTCCGCCGCCGGCGTGGGGCAACCGAGAGTTCAGGCTCGAAGAGCATCGGTGCCTCGTTCTGACTTTTCCGAGCAATCTTCGCGCTCTCTATGGCAAGCATGCGAAATTTAGTGGTTACGCCCCCGTTTGCTGAAAATCCGCCGGTCTTGCCGTTCGCTGCCACCACACGATGGCAAGGAATCACGATGGGAAAGGGATTTTGACCTAAAGCCTTGCCAACGGCTTGGGATAGCAACTTGTCGCCCAGACGCGTGGCGATATCGCCATAGGTAAGTGTATCGCCAGGGGCGATTTCGCGCGCTATGTCGTAAACGCCTCGATTGAAATCCGGTACATCGGTCATATCGACGGTAACGAATAAAAGATCGATGGCTTCGCCGCACAGCAACGATGTCATTGCAGCGCAGGCTTCCGCAATCTCAACGGGCAGCGACGCGTCTTGAGCGGCAGGCGCTTTCTTGCGAAGCCGCACCCGCGTTGCCGCATCGCTTGCTTCAGGCAATTGAACGCCAAGAAGGCCGCGTTCGCCCCACGCGACACCGCAGCGTCCTATCGCCGTATCGAAAAGAGCCAAACCGGTTGTCATGATGCTTCCGAATTTATCATTTTCATCGACTCTGACGATTGGAGAATATTGCTATCCACGACGCGATTTCCACCCGAATCCTGATGTGGGAGCCACCTTGCGGGCGATTGCGCGCTGCGGCTAAGGTTGTTGTCTCGCGGGCGTAGTTCAATGGCAGAACGGCAGCTTCCCAAGCTGCATACGAGGGTTCGATTCCCTTCGCCCGCTCCAGCCTATGAACGGATAGATTCAATGCCATCGCCAAAATCAGTGTGCATAGCAGGTGCCGGCAGCATCGGCTGTTTCGTTGGCGGCATGCTTCGGGCTGGCGGGCATCCGGTTTCGATGCTTGCACGGCCACGTGTGATGGATGAAGTCCGGTCGAATGGACTGAAGGTCACAAGTTTCGAAGGTATCGAGCATCGTTTTACACCTGCAGAAATCAAGCTGTCCGATGATCCCTCAATTCTCGCCGATGCGGAAATCATTCTCGTCACGGTCAAGAGCGACGACACCGCGGAAGTAGCCAGTCTGATTGCTAAGCATGCATCTACGGATGCGACGATTGTCAGTCTTCAAAACGGGACCGGC
>JAPLPA010000238.1:13730-17692 GCA_026400415.1 Afipia sp.
CCGGCAATGTCGCGGTGTTGCGCGAAAAGCTTGCTGGCCGAAATGTACTGGCAGGAATGGTGCCATTCAACGTACTGGCGTTGGGACCTGGATATTTTCATCGCGCGACATCCGGCGACATCCTGATCGAGAAGGATGCGGCCGATGCCGCCGCGCAGTTGCGTCAGCCCGAACTCGTGTTTCGCGCGGTCGAGAACATGACCGGCATTCAATGGGGCAAGCTTCTCATCAATCTGAATAATGCGTTGAATGCATTGTCGGGCCTGCCACTACGCGATCAGTTCGCGCAGCGGCCTTGGCGCGCATTGCTTGCGGACCAGATAACGGAAGCGCTTGCAGTCATCAAGGCGGAGGGAATTTTACCGGTGTCGTCGACTCCGCTGCCACCGGCATTGACGCCGCATGTTTTGAAACTGCCGGATTTCGCATTTCAGGTCATCGCGAAATCAATGGTCAAGATCGACCCGAAGGCGCGGTCGTCGATGTGGGAGGATCTGCAGCGCGGTCGCCGCACTGAGATTGATCATCTGCAGGGATTGATTGTTCAGTTGGCTGCGCGGCATGGCTTGAAAGCGCCGTTAGCTGAGCGAATTATTGCGTTGATCCGAACCGCCGAGCAGGCTGCAAAAGGATCTCCCGCTCTCACGCCAGAACAGATACGCGGCTAAACGTCTGATTGGCGGCTACGCCGCCGCGGCCAGCATCAGACGATTTTCCTCTCCTCGTCGATAGATCATCAGCGTTGCGACGAGTCCGCAGAATGCCGCAAATGTCATCCATAAGCCTGGTGCCGCCTTGTCGCCGGTCATTTCGATCAGAGCTGTTGATATTGCGGGCGTAAATCCGCCGAACAACGCGGTTGCCAGACTGTAGCAGAGCGAAAACCCGACAGTTCGCACGCTTGCGGGAACGACCTCGGTGAGCGCCACGACCATCGCGCCATTATAGCTGCCATACAGAAACGAGAGCCAAAGTTCGGCGATCAGCATTCGCTCGAACGATGGATTGGAAACGAGCCAGGAGACGGCGGGGTACGCCGTGAGAATGGTGAGGATTGTGAATCCCAACAGCACCGGGCGGCGGCCGATCCGATCCGAGACCGCTCCCATCACTGGCAGCCAGAACAAATTCGAAATTGCGACACAGAACGTGACAATCAACGAATCCGTAATCGACAATTTCAGAACGTTCTTGCCGAATGTCGGCGTGTAGACGGTGATGAGGTAGAACGACACAGTTGTCATCACGACAAGCAACATGCCTGCCAGCACGATCCACCAGTTCGAGACGATAGAATTAAAAATCTCGGACATTGTTGGGTGGTGCTTGCGCGCGAGGAAGGCCTCGGTTTCCTGCAGTGAGCGGCGTATGATGAATATGAACGGTACGATCAGGGAGCCGATGAAAAACGGAATCCGCCAGCCCCAATCCGACACCGTCTGCGGCATCAATGTCGTATTGAGAACGTAACCGATGAGAGCCGCCACCATGATGGCGACTTGTTGGCTGCCGGATTGCCAGCTGACATAAAAGCCCTTCTGGTTCGGTGGTGCCATTTCCGACAGATAGACCGATACGCCGCCAAGCTCGACGCCGGCCGAAAATCCCTGAAGTAGCCGTCCGGTCAGAACAAGCACTGGAGCCAACAGTCCGATGGTTGTGTAGCCCGGTACGAATGCGATGAGCACGGTTCCGACTGCCATGATCGCAAGAGTTACGATCAATCCTTTGCGGCGGCCCACGCGGTCGACATACGAGCCAAGAATGACCGCACCAAGAGGCCGCATCAGAAATCCCGCACCGAACGTCATGAAGGTGAGCATCAGTGAGGCGAACTCACTGTCGGTCGGAAAAAAAGCCTTCGCGATATAGGATGCGTAAAACCCGAACAGGAAGAAGTCGAACATTTCGAGAAAATTGCCGCTGGTGACGCGAAGGACGGCGGCCAGTTTCGATTGCGATCCGGCCGCAGGCGAGTTGGCGTTCATGGAATTTTCTCCCCGGTTCTGGTCGGCCGAAGATTGCTTGAAATCCTTCGGCCCCACAACACGGTCAACGCGCTTCGTTTTGCTGCGGCGCGGTGGGGTTCTCCGAGAAATATTCATTTTGCGGCGAATAAATATCACATCGCGCCAGTCTCCTTATTTGGAGGCATCGGTTGATCCGCACTTTGCCTCCGAATTGAAGGCGGTTCTGGGAGAAACTCGATGATGGATTTGTCGCGCAGGACGCTCATGGCATCTGCTGCTATGGCGGCGGCTTTCGGAATAAACAAGCGCTTGGCTTTTGTTAGTCCCGCGCAAGCGGAAGCGCAGCTGGAGCCGACCGTCGGTTTTGCGAAATACAAGGTCGGATCGGTCGAAGTGACGGCCATGTATGATGGCATCTGGCGCAAGCCTCATGATCCGGCTTTCATCAAGAACGCTTCGATTGAAGATACCAAAGAGGCGTTGGCCAAGGCCGGTATGACCACCGAGTTCATGCCGATTCCGCTCACGGTGGTCGTGCTGAAAATTGGAGATAAATTTGTCATGATCGACTCCGGCTCTGGCGTCGGACAGTGGCAACCAAATGCAAATCATCTGCCGGACAATATGAAAGCTGCGGGCATCGACCCCGGCAAAATCAGCACAATTCTTGTGTCGCACTTTCACCCCGACCACGTCTGGGGTTTGTTGGAGAAAGGCACGAACGCACCGGTTTACCCGAACGCCGAACTCGTGGTGAGCAGCACTGAATACAAGTGGTGGACCGAAGAAGGTCGCGTCGAGAAATTGCCAGATGCGCGCAAAGCCGCTGGAAAGCGTATCGCCGAAAATTTCCCGAACTGGAAAAACTGGAAACTCGTCCAAGACAATGCAGAAGTGGCCCCCGGTGTGCGTGTCGTTGCAGCCCCCGGACACACTCCCGGTCATTCGGCGTTTCTGGTCGCTTCGGGCAACCAACAGTTGATGGTCTCAAACGATGTCATGTACGTGCCTGCTCTTCTGGCGCCGCATCCCGACTGGCAAGGTGCCTATGATCAGGACGGTCCGACGGCGGTTGCTACGCGCCGCAAGCTGATCGACCGCGTGATCGCAGACAAGATGATGATCTGTGGAGCGCATTTTCCGTTTCCGGGTGCCGGCAAGTTTGCAAAGGATGGCGATGGGTACATTTTCACATCCGCTGCTTGATCTCGAAAAGGAGAAACTCGCCATGACAAAAACACTACACCTAATCGCAGCAGGCATTACGCTGGCGGTCAGCCTCGCTCTCGCTTCGATTCTGTCCGAACCTGTCTATGCCGTAGACAATATGACATCGGCCGATGCTCCCGATCTGACCGGACCGCGAGAAAAGATAAAGTCGAAGAACTACGCAGGTGCGATCGAAGAACTGAAAAAGATCTCCGACACCAACCAGCACGCCGATGTTTACAATCTTCTCGGCTTCAGTTTGCGCAAAAGCGGCGACGTCAAATCTGCGCTCACCTATTACACCAAGGCACTCGAATTCGATCCTAATCATAGGGCGGCTCGCGAGTATCTCGGTGAGTTGTATGTTGAGACCGGAAATGTCGAGAAAGCCAAGGAGCAATTGGCGGCTCTCGCGAAACTATGTCCGGCAGGATGCGAGGAGCGCGAGGACCTGCAGAAGGCTATCGGCACGAAATCATCGAGCAATTGAAATTGTGAGCGGGCGGATTTGCCCGCTCACCTCCTTTTTAAGAGAAACCCATTTGTTCGATGACGGTCTTCGACGACAACGCAAATCACAAAGTCTTTAGCACGGCAGTTGCGGCGGATTTGCCATCATGCCGTGTTTCCGAAAGCGTGCTAACACGCTGCTCCCAAGGGATCGATTCAAGGCATTCGTCGAGTTCGGCTGTGACGACAAAAGATGACCGCGCGCTATTCGATGAGGTCTTTCTGCCGAATCTGGCCGAAGCTTATCGGCTGGCACAATGGCTCACCGGCAAC
>JAPLPA010000323.1 GCA_026400415.1 Afipia sp.
GGCAAGCGCGCGCCAGCCGCCCTGTTCTTGAAGGCGCGGGGGCGCCTGAGTCTTTTTCGCACTCCTTCGCCCTCAAATGAGGGCGCGCGGAACGCCGGATGCACAACGCATCCGCAGCCTCGTGCGCAAAGGTGAGTTTTTGGCACACGAGCAGAGTCACCACGAATCCGCCGGACACATCCGGCGTTCCGCACGCAATGGTTGGAACGGCTTGCTTTGCATGACCCCCGGTGTCCGATGCTGGCACCACCGTAAGTCGAAGACGCGGGCCACCGCGCCAGGATCATGCAACTTGGGCCGTCCGCGATACGGCGTGGTCGTCAGCTTGGCGAAACAAAAAAGACGCAGTCTCTTGCGAGACGCGCCTCACTCATTTCGCCACGCATCGAACACCGAACGCGGCCACCGCATCCCACCCCGCGCATCGTGACGATCCGAACGCGGCCACCGCATCCCACCCCGCGCATCGTGACGATCGCGAAACGCCCCTCAGAGTGGAGGCGGGATGGCGCGAAGATAAATGCGCCGGAGAGGGCGGGGATAGTAATAAAGCTCACGAAGTGTTGCGGGCTATTTCTGCTACGCCGCCACCACCGCCGCGCCCGCATCAGGCTCTCCCGCACACGCCGGTTTCAGCAGCGCGGAAAATCCGATCCAGATCGCAATCGATCCGATGGCGAAACATCCGAGAATCAAGAACGCCGCCGGATAGCCCATTGCCTGCGCGAGCCAGCCGCCGATGGCCGGACTTAGCGCAGCACCAATGCCCTGTACCGTCATCACCGCGCCCTGACCGATGTTGACGCGGCCGGTGCCATTGAGAATGCGCGCCACCAATCCGGGCACGGCAACGCTTTGCAGACCTGCGCCTATTCCATCCAGCGCCTGTACCGGAAATACGCCCCATGGCTCGATCACGCCTGCGGCGATCACGCCGCGTATTGGAAGTGCGATGAAGGAAATCAGCAGCACCAGCCAGTAGCCTTCTTTCTCCGCCATCCGCATTGCGACGATAGATGCGACGATCATCACGGCCTGGGCGACGATAATCGTCATCGCGACAAATCCCGTGCCGTTGCCTTCTTGCCCCGACACAACGGCGAGACCGTAGAGCGGCAACATCGCCGCGTTGCCGAGATGAAACAGCGCGAGCGCTGCCGCGAGCACCAATAGCGGTTTGCATTCGAACAGCACCTGCCATGCGCTTGCGGGTTTGGAATTCTTGTCGCCACCACCGCGCGCGACGTGATGGTCGATGGCCTTCGGCGGTATCATCAGGATGGCTGCGATCGAGAAGATGCCGAACAAGGCAGCGAGGATAAACACGGCAGCGAATCCGTATTTCCAGCCGAGATAACCGGAGAGCGCTGCGCCGACGACATTGCCCGCATGGTTGAACGCTTGATTGCGTCCGTTCTGCCGGTTGAAGCCTTTTTGGTGCGCGATACCGAGCGTGATGCCTGTGACAGCAGGCACGATGGCGGCACCCGCGATGGCAGTCGCGACTTGCGAGGCCGCTACGACCCAGAACGTCTGCGAGTAAAGCAAGATTGCGGATGCGAGGATCGTGAAGATGCCAGGGATGATGACGAAGGCGCGTTTGTGTTTTGTGGAATCGATCAGCGCGCCGGCAGGCGTCGTCATGATCATGCCGGCGACCCCGCCAACAGTCATCACCGTGCCGATCAAGCCGCTTTGCCAGCCATGCGCGAGCAGAAAGATGCCGAGGAACGGGCCAATGCCCGCCTGGAAATCGGCCATGAAAAAATTGAGCGCTTCGAGCGATTTGACGACGCGCGGCTCAACGCCGCTTTTTGACTCTGAAATAGCCGCCTCCCGTCAATCCCGAAAAAACAAGTCGGGACGGGGGGCTTCAGTTCCCTGTGCGGTCTTACATCCCGGCCTTTTCGGTCTGGTCATAGACCAGCCGCGCCACCTGCGTGAGGCGATCCTTGTCGGTTGGACCGGACACGACGTAACCCACGCCGCGGTCCGCCCAGAACAGCGCGCCGTCATTGTCGTTGCTGGCATAGCGCATCTGCGTCGCGTCGGTCTTGGCGCGCGAGGTGAAGATCGTAAAGCGCTCGCCCGATACCGTCTCGTACATGAAGAACGCCGCAGGCCCATTCGGGCCGGGCAGCAGCCGTCCACCGACCAGCTTGAGGCCGGATGCGTCCAAATCAGGAGCCTTGATGTCGTAGCCGACGCGCTTGCTCAACCACTGCTGCAAATGAGCGCGCTCGTTCGCCGCGACTTCGACCGGGTGACGCACTTCGACGACATAGAGCTTGTGCGCGTCCAATGCGTCCACGGTGAAATTCGCAAACAATGACGGCTTGGCGTTGGCACCATGCGCGATCCAGCCTGCACCTCCGCCAACAGCAAATGCGACGAGTGTGGCGGCAATCGCGCCCATCATCCAGCGGCGCGGGGCGCGGGCGAGTGCATCGACTGACAAGCGCGCCGGCACCGGCTCGTCGCTGACGGAATCGTACTTCGCATGCAGCATGTCGCTCATCTGACGCCACGCCTTAAGCTTCTCGGCATCAAGCGGGTGCGTCGCGATCCATGCCTCCACGGCTGCGCGGCGCTCGGCCGGCAGTTCACCGTCCACATAAGCGTGGAGTTCGTCCTCGGTGACGGGAATGTTCGTGTCGGTCATTGTCCTGTTCTCTCAGATCGGCACGCCTTGAATGTCGGCAACATCGCGATAGCTCAATCCCTCAAGCACAACCAAAAGTAAAACCGCGCGCTGGTCTTCTGCGAGCGTGGCGAGCGCGCGGGAAATATCGCGGCCCTCCGCTTCGGTGCCGGATGCATCCGGCGTGGTGTCGAACAATTCCATCATGGCCGGCTGGCGCGAGAGTGAGCGGCGGCGGTTGCGGTTGAGATTGGTCAAAATCGTATAGAGC
>JAPLPA010000080.1 GCA_026400415.1 Afipia sp.
TCGCGGTGCGGGTCTGGTAGCTATAGAGAGAGCGGTGACATGCCGGGTTCAGCCACTGCGCGCCGGCCTGCTGCCAGTTCTGCAGACTGGTACCGTCGAAAATATCGCAAGCGCGCGCGCCTTTGTATTTCGCGCGGCCGGGGCGGAAATACATTCCAGCAGGGCCGCCCAGATAAGACCGGAAACAAAATCCCTCGTCTGACAATTCGACCGCACGATCCGGGTTGCCTTCACCCGACGCAATTGAATCGCCGAGACCTGCGATGAAAACATCACGAACCGCGATCTCGCTGGTCAGATGCGGCGGTGACGCCGTCCCGCTCGACACATCGACCGCAACATTCGTGGTGCGACCGTAACGGGCGCGAAAATTGATGATCTCGCTGCAGTCGAGCGTCTGCTGGCGCGGGCTCGCTTCCCCATCGTCGAAACTCCACGCGCATGTCGCACCGACCGGCACGGCGCCTGCAAGACGCACCGTGACCGGATGATCGGCCGGCGTGAGATAGCTTTCCTTGGCGCCGTCGCGCGTGCATGGCTCGGTGACGCGCCCGCTAGCGTCGATGCACAAACGGCCCAAGGCGTTGCGCGCCCAGCCGCGTCCGTCGCTCTGCGCCGCCAGCGCTTGCTCGGCGGCAAAAATTGTCTGTCCCGAGAGCGCATCGGCCTGAAGCCGAAAGTCGCGTTCCTCTTTGAATAGCCGGAAGCGGTTGCGCACCTCCCAGGAAATCGAGAACGCATTGTCGGGTGCAGCAGTCGTTGTTTGCGGCGACTGCGCGGCAGTGCGATCGGGTGCGGCGAAGCCCGCCAACAGCAGGATTGCCAGAGCAATGAAATACGCGCGTGACCGGATCATGCCTGTATGAAACTTAAAGGTGGGGCCAAAATGTGGGGAGGTTCGCGACGATAGATCACGTTCAGCGCACGCCACAAGCCTCAACTTGGCGGGCGCTGCTTATTCCGCCGCCTCTTTGGACTTGCGGGCGGGGCTGCGCGAACGTGGCGCTTCCTTGGCAACCGCTGGTTTGAGGCCATCGCTCTTAACGCTGTTGTACCAGGGCCGCACGACGTTCAGCCAGAGTTCGCGAGACCCCATGATCGAAATGGCGATAGCGAACGGGATGAAGAAATAGAGGCAGCGATACAATAATAGCGACGCCAGCAATTCTTCCTGTCCCAGCATCGGCAGGCCGATCAGCATGGCGGCATCGAACACGCCAAGGCTACCCGGCGCATGACTGGCGAAACCGAGCAGCGTCGCCAGAATAAAGACAACGGCCAGCGTGACGAAATCGAGATCGGGACTGACGGGCGCCAGCAGGTACATGGCGAGTGCGCAAAAACCTAGATCGACGACGCCGATAAAAATCTGCAGCAATGTGAGAGGAGCTGGCGGCAGCTTGACCATCCAGCCGTCGCGGCCGAGTTCACGGCGCTTCTGTCCGGTTGCGATCCAGATGATGTAAGTCGAGATGCCGCCGAGAATACCTGCGCCGATGAGTTGATTGATTGTTTCGGGAAGCAGATCGATGGAAGCCGCCGCGGCCGGATGCCAGATCATGCCAAAGCCAAGCACGAATGTATTGCCGAGCCAGACGCGTTCAATCCCCAGTCGGAATAAATGCGAAATCGGATCGCTCCGCCCGTGAATACCGTGGCACCGATATTGTGACCGATGACGTAACTGCAAAAACTCGCAAGCGCCGCGACACGATAAGGAACGCGGTTCTTGCCGATGGTGCGCAACGCAAACAGGTCGTAGAACGTCAGCGTAAAAAACGCGCCGGCGACGCACAACGCCGCCATTGCAATCTGGTGTTCGGATTTATCGGCGAGCGCCGACAGCAGCTTGTATTTGTCCACGCCCTTGAGGGTGCGGTACAGATGCATGATCGCAATGGTCACGATGATGAGGCTTGCGGCGATTCCGAGCCGTTTCCAGCCGATCCGTTCCTTGATAACACGCCGGAGCTTGTTCAGCAGTCGTTGCATTCATCCTCCCGGCAGGGCGCAGCCGTCAGCCATCAAGAAGGCTGCGCGCATCGACCGCGACGGGACTCATACGCGAAAACTCCAGCAGGGAAAATAGGGAGTTTTTCAAGTTTTCATCGCCGTCAACGCTGTGAGGTCGGCAATAAATCGCTCGTCTGTCATGCAAACATCATGACGAAAATGATGTGTCAGCATATCCGATTCGAGCGGCTTTTTTACACCCGCCGAAGCGCGAAGTGCGCGCCGCAAAACGCCATCACCGCGCCGATACATAAAGCCGCGACACCGGCAAGAACGCCCGACAAACTCGGCACCGCGCTCGGTGCAGAGGCGGCCTGTCCCGCAGTGGCCAGCATCAGCACGGCGATACCTGCAAGCAATTGGCGCATGTGAAGGGAAATTTTACCTGACACAGAATCGCCCATCAGCTTGGAAGTGAAGTAACCAGCGACGAATGACGCTGCTGCGAGCAGCCACCACGCAACGGCGGCGGTCGCCGGGATCATACCGCCTGCGTTTGGCTGCCATAGATCGCCGAGATTGAGATTGAATCGCTGAATCAGGATATGAACCGCAAGCGCCAGCAGCACGCCGAAAATCGTCGCGGCGGCGAGAATGATATGGCGGGGAAAATAAGTCGCGTCGGCCATGCTGTGCTGTTTGGTGCGGGTGCGGGGACTGCTATGGAGTTGTAAGATAGAGATGTGGCGGCATGCAAGCTGCGCTTCCTGAGTTTGAGGTTTTAGAATGCCGTCTCGCTTAAGTGAAATGTTTCAGGTAACGCCAAAGCCGCCGAGCGAGTCAGCTGGCGACGGTGCGACTTATACATTTAAGCCGACACTCGTCGGTGGCGCGCGGCAGTTCGCACTCACCGACGACGGCCTGTCATGGCAAGCGCCCGGTAAATCCGGCATTTGGCCGCTCGACAAGATCGCTGCGATCCGGCTGTCGTATCGTCCGATCTCGATGCAATCCAATCGCTTTCGCGCCGACATCGAGGATTCGCGTGGCGAGCGCGTCACGCTGTTCTCGACGACATGGCACACCATCGCGCTCATGGCCCGGCAGGACGGCGGCTACCGCTCATTCATTGTCGAGCTGCACCGCCGTCTCAAAGCGGCGGGATGCAACGTGTTTCTGATCGCCGGAATCAATCCGAAGATTTATATGGCTGGACTTGCGCTGGTGGCGCTGGTCGCCGTCGCAATGGCGGGGCTTCTGATCCGCGCGTTGTTGACCGGTGAATTTGCTGGGGCGCTTTTTCTGCTCGGGTTTGCGGGATTGTTTGCCTGGCAGATCGGCGGGTTTATGAAACGCAATAGGCCGCGCACCTATACGCTCGATGCATTGCCGATGGATGTGTTGCCGTAGTTTATTGAATTTTTTCACAAAGATCTGGAGGATTGCTTGAATTATTTCAGGAAGATTTCAGTTGGCATTTTGGCCAGTCTTTCAATTTTCTACAGCGCCGATGTTTTGGCGGGTTCGAATTCATTTTCGCGAAACGCGACCTCTGGCCGGCCTGCGCGTATCGCGGTTTATCATTCGTGGGACCCGCAAACCTGCCGGTCGTTAAGCGCGACAATGAATGTGCTGTCGAAGCCGTCGCATGGCGTCCTTATTCCGCGAGTTGTTCCTCACGTGATTACGACATCGCGTTTCGGCACGGTTCAAAATTGCGTGGGCAAGCCCATCAAGGCCCTGCAAATCGATTACAAATCGACGCCGGAATTTCGTGGCACCGACACCTTTGCAATCGATGTGACATTTGGTTGGGAGGGGCGACGCGATACCGACACGTATACGATGACCGTGCAGTAAAGGTGTTTCGGGGTCAGCTCGGCCGGGCGTGGTTGGCCGGCCCGGCCGCCCGATGATGGGGATCATCTCCCGGCGGCGGCTGACCGTAGCGGAGGATTTGATACGCGCCTAGAGCGCGGCCGCGATGCAGTCGATCTCGATGTCGAAAGGTCCCGGCCATTGCGGCACGCAGACGAAAATTCTGGCGGGCGGGTTTTTCGGAAAATACCTTGCATAGATCGCATTCACCGTCGCGAACTTCTCGACCGACGTACAATAGACGTTGCACTTCAGCACGTTTTCCATCGATGATCCCGCGGTTTCCACACACAGTTTCAACTGCTCGAGGACAAGTTCGGTCTGACGTTCAATCGGCGCGTCGATGACTTCTCCCGTGGCTGGATCGAACGGCGGAAAGCCTGACACATAGATCGTGTCGCCGAGGCGTGTGACAGCCGAGGTCGGTGCCTTCCAGCGTTCGAGATAGGTCGACAGGGGCTCGACGCGGATGACTTCTCGCTTCATTGGGGATTTCCTTCGCGTCTTATTTTTCTGATCGCACGCACAAAACGGTTAGAGCCGGGGGAAACGATTCTGCTTCGAGGGATGATGGGGTGTGAAGCAACGCCGTTACGTATGGTCCGACCATTCTTTCAGCAGTTTCGGGCTGACGAAGCGTTCCAACGAGCCTTTGCGGAATCCCACATCGCTCCAGTCTTCGACAGTGAAATCGATCACGATAACGCCAGTCGTCGGAAGGTTCGCGGCCAGTGCCTGTCGCCCCGCCATTTCGCCGGCCGCGATCAGCGCAAGCCCCAGTTCGTGCAACGACGGATTGTGCGCGACGATCATCAGGACTTTCGGATCGGCGATTCCGGCGGCGTGGATCATCGTCAGTAAATCACCGGCATCGGCACTATAGAGTTCGTCGCGATGCTCGACGCGTGTGGTCGTGAACGATTTAGCCAGAATGTCCCAGGTTTGCTGCGCGCGGTGTGCTGTCGACACCCAGGCGAGGTCCGGCGTGAAGCTGTTTCGTGCCAGCCACTGCCCGACATCGTGAGCGTCTTGCGTGCCCCGCTTGTCAAGTCGGCGATCGACGTCGCGTCCGGAGGGCGCAGAGTGTTCGGTCTTGGCATGACGCAGCAGAATCAACCGGCGCATCGTGCGATCTCGTTTTCTCTCGGGGTCACTTGAGCGCTCGTGTTGGGTGTCTTGGACTGGAGACGATCTCGGAATAGTGTACAAGGCAGCCAAGGACAAGGTGACACGATTTCGCCTCACGATTCCAAGTCGGTCACCGTCTCGCCACACGGACCTCACGCGGCCAAAATGACGAACGAAGCGAATGGCATAACGGCTTTTCCGGGCGAACCCGCCCGCCCGCAGCTGACCTTCAATCTCGACGTCGATATTGTGGTTGTCGGCGGCGGATTGGCCGGTCTGACCGCAGCGCGCGAGGCGGCTGCAAAAGGCGCCAGTGTCGTCGTTCTGGAAAGCCGGCGCGTCGGCTGGAATGCATCTGGAAACAATCTCGGCACCGTGATGCCGGGCTTCGGCGTTCCAATCGCCGACATCATCGAGCGTATCGGCTACGACGACGCGCGCGAACTCTGGAAACTTTCGCAGGAAGGCGCGGATTATGTGCGCGCTGCCGCCACCGACGACGCCATGCGCGATGTCGCGCTGACGGACGGTGCGCTTGAGGTCTCGAACGTCGATGCCGGTGAGCAATTGATTGGCCGGCTGCAAACACTCAGCGAGGATTTCGCTACCGAGGTCGAAGGTTGGCAGATCGACCGCGTGCGGGAAAGCCTCAAGACACAGCGTTATTTTCACGCGATTCATTATCCGAAAGCGTTTCAGGTCGACGGGCGGCAATATGTACACGGCCTCGCGGAGCTGGCGGAAAAAGCCGGCGTGAAAATTTTTGAAGAGACGCCGGTGATGAAGGTTGATCCCGACGGGGTCCGCAAGCGCGTCTACACGCAATTCTCGATGCTGCGATGCTCTCACATTATTCTTGCGGGCAATGTCCATCTCGGATCGCCCGCGCTGCGTCTTACCGCAACGCTGCTGCCGACATGGCGATACGCGGCTTTAACCGAGCCGCTCGGCGCGGGGCTTGCGGATGCTATCGCCTATCGGGGATCGGTCATGGACACCGACGGTGTCGATCAGTTCCGCATTGTCGATGGCGACAGATTGCTTTGGTCGAGCCACGAGACAACCCGGCAGGGCGACGCACGTCGCTACGGCCGCAAACTCAGCAGGCGGATCGCCACAATTTTCCCTACGCTCGGAAAGCCAGCAATTTCAAAGACTTGGAGTGGTGTATTCGGCCAGACAGTCCATGGCATGCCGCAGATCGGTGAGCTTCGCAAAGGGATGTGGGTCGTGAGCGGGTTTGGCCGCCAGGGCCTGAACACGTCGGCGATGGGCGGCCAACTGGTCGCGCGCAGCATTCTTTGGGGTGACGATCGCTGGCGTTTGTTGTCGCCGTTCGAACTTGTCTGGGCCGGCGGATCGGCGGGTCGCGTGGCGCAAGCCTTCCACACATGGACGCGAGGCAGGTCGGCGGCGAAGGGCGCGCTGTCTCGTTTTCGGGAGCGCTCTCGTGCGCGCCAAGTTGTAAGAGAACGCGCGCGCGAAATTCGATTGGCGGCGGCGCAAGCGCGGGTTCAGGCTGACCGGGAACGTGCGGCAGCCGCCATGCGGCAATCCGACGACAGCGGTTCGGCCAGTGCGTAGGCATAACGCCGCTCGCGTGAACGTGAGTAATAAGGTTTCGGGATCATGTAACTATTTGGCGTCGCGGGCGTAACTGATGGCAGACACTCTCTTTTCCGAATTGCACGGAGCTTTCACAATGATCGATCGCCGAATTCTGCTCGCATCCGCAGCAAGCCTCGCAGCATTTGCGGCCTTCCGCTGGCTCGGGCTTGGTGGTGTCGCCAATGCTGTTGAAAAAACGCCGGAGAAATTCGAAGTGGAAAAGACCGCAGAGGAATGGCGCAAGCAACTGACGCCTGAGCAATACAATATCCTGCGCGAGGCGGGGACCGAGCGTCCGTACTCCAGCCCGCTCAACAAGGAAAAGCGCAAAGGCACGTTCGCATGTGCCGGATGTGATCTGCCTTTATATTCGTCCGATACCAAGTTCGAGAGCGGCACCGGTTGGCCGAGCTTCTATCAGGCGCTTCCCAATGCGCTTCTCGAGAAATCCGACCGCACCTTCATGATGCTGCGCACCGAAACCCTATGCCGCCGTTGCGGCGGACATCTCGGCCACGTCTTCGACGACGGCCCGAAGCCGACTGGTTTGCGCTATTGCATGAACGGGTTGGCGCTCAGTTTTAAACCGGCCGACGGCTCGGCCTCCTGACGTTCGACGTCATTCGTGAGCGGCAATTCTTGCCGCGCTAGGCAATGGTGCCCCGGTC
The DNA here is from genome assembly GCA_026400415.1 of Afipia sp. GTDB lineage: Bacteria > Pseudomonadota > Alphaproteobacteria > Rhizobiales > Xanthobacteraceae > Afipia. The sequence continues at coordinate 7,236 of JAPLPA010000080.1, forward strand.
GATTGGCCGGGGCATTTTATTAAGTAGCTGATATCAAACAATAATTCTCTTTGGCACAGTGCTTGCCAATCCACCTTCGAACGCGGCCATGATTTGGCACACCGGGAGGCCGCCCGGATCGAAGTTGGAGACGATGTAATGGGTATCTTTGGCGCACTGACCACATCCGTCGCGGGGTTACGTTCCCAGTCGTATGCACTGGAGAACATCTCCGGCAACATCGCGAACTCGCAAACGACGGCGTTCAAACGCATCGACACAAGCTTTCTGGATTTGATTCCTGATACCGGAAACACCACCCAGCTGGCGGGAAGCGTCACCGCGAACTCGCGCGAGACGAACTCGGTTCAAGGAAGCGTTCAGGCAGCTTCGGTCGCCACCTACATGGCGATCAACGGCGACGGTTTCTTTGCCGTCCAGAAGCCTGGTAGCTTTACTGATAACCTTCCAGTCTTCGATGGAGTAGACCGCTACACGCGACGCGGCGACTTTACGCTCGACAAGAGTGGCTTTCTTGTCAATGGCGCGGGGTATTACCTCGAAGGTATTCCAATCGACCCAACGACTGGTAACGTAACGGGTAGTACTCCAAAGGTTCTAAAATTCAGCAACGATTTCCTGCCGTCGCAACCGACAACTGCGGTAACTTACCGTGCCAACCTAGCGAACTATCCGCTTACGACGAAGCATGACACGTCTGTTCCAGGCTCCGAGCTCCTGAAGCCTGCAGATTTTACTGCCGGTCATGATCCTACTGTCGCCGGTACCGGTAAGGTGATCGGAAGCGATGTTCAGGCGTTTATTGATGAATCAATTAGTGGCGGGGCCGTCACCGCATATGACGTTTCGGGCTCCCCGGTTAGCCTACAGTTTCGCTGGGCGAAGACGGACAGCAGCACACTTGGCGGTGCTCATACAGATACTTGGAATTGACCGGCCCCCACGGAGTGGTCCGGTTAGAATGTTAGTTTAGCGATTGCATTTTGACTATCTCCTTTGGTGCTGG
>JAPLPA010000557.1:0-1493 GCA_026400415.1 Afipia sp.
GGTCGTCGTCAACGGCGCCACGCAGGCGCGCGGCAGCGACAGGAATGACATCGACCGTGCCATCGCACAGAGCCAGAACCAGTCGTCCGTGCTGATGGTCCCGGTGTCACTTGCGCTCGTCGAAGGCAAGCTTACGGCAAAGGTGCCGGCCGGAAAAACCGGCAACGAACGCGCCGAAGTATGGCTGTGCCCAATCATGAAAACCGTGCCAGTCGAAATCACGCGCGGCGAAAACAAGGGCCACACGTTCACCTATCACAACGTGGTGCGGCGCTGGATCAAGATCGGCGACTGGAACGGCACGGCGCAGACGTGGACCGTGCCGGTGAAGGACTTCCAGACCGGCGGCGTCGATCACGTCGCGGTGCTGGTGCAATCCGGTTCGCTCGGCGCGCCGGGCCCGATGCTCGCTGCCGCGATGCTACCGCTGAAGTAATCGCCAGAAAATTTCCCGTCCCAACGCACAGACAAAAAAAGGCCGGCTGAAAAGCCGGCCTTAGTTTATTGGGGGATTGAACCTAACGCGCCTCAGGGGATCCGGTCCGACAAGCCCCGGGGGGCTGGGGGGCTGAGGATCCGAAGCTCGTGCTTGGACCGGACCCTGAGGCAACACGATCTACATCGCAATTCAGATTGACCGCCGCTTGTCCGAAATAGGGCCTTATTATGATGGGTCTAACGAACGCGTGACCGCGCGCAGCAAAACTGTCGCAGGGCCTCTTGCTGGGAAAGAAAATCAGCGCGATCAGGCGATACCGACCCAAGCCTGTTTGCAGGCGCGCCGGAACGGCCCGGCAGCGCCCCTTCCCGCGTTACCTTCGACCGTCACGAACTCAATCGCATCCTGAACCTGTATGGCCGCATGGTCGCCGCCGGCGAATGGCGCGATTACGGCATCGACTTTTTGAAAGACCGCGCAGTGTTCTCGATCTTCCGGCGCGCGTCGGAGGTTCCCATTTACCGCATCGAGAAAGACCCGCGCCTCGCGCGCAAGCAAGGCGCCTACAGCGTCATTACAGCGACCGGCCTCATCATGCGGCGCGGTCCCGAACTCGACCGCGTGCTGCGCGTGTTCGACAGCATGATGCTCAAGCTGGTGCGCAACTAGGCGCGCGGCGCTAACTCAATAAACCAAAAACAAAACGCCCCGGCTTTTGGCCGGGGCGCTGTATAGCTTGAAGACTGTTGCGTTTAGCGGCGGTCGCCGAGCAGGCGCAGCAGCATCATGAACAGGTTGATGAAGTCCAGGTAGAGCGTCAGCGCGCCCATCACGGCCTTGCGGCCGCCCACTTCGGCATCATCCGAACCGTCGTACATCTCCTTGATGTTCTGGGTATCGTAGGCGGTGAGGCCCGCGAAGATCAGAACGCCGACAGCCGAGATGACGAAGCTCATCCCGCTGCTCTGCAGGAAGATGTTGACGATCGACGCGATGACCAGGCCGAACAGGCCCATGATCAGGAACGAGCCCATCCCGGAGAGGCTACGCTGGG
>JAPLPA010000557.1:1498-2359 GCA_026400415.1 Afipia sp.
CGCCGCCGAGATGAAGAACACGCGGGTGACCGACGTATGCGTGTAGACCATGAAGATCGTCGCCAGCGAGAGGCCGACGAGACCCGCGTAGACAAAGAACAGCAGACGCGCCGTGCCGGCTTGCAGCTTCTGGATCCTGAAGCTCAGGAAGAACACAAGGCCGAGCGGGGCAAGCATGACAACCCACATCATCGGGCCGCCGAACAGCGTCTGACCGAACGAGGTCAGGCCGGTGATGTTGCCAGCAGGACCCTGCACGACGGCGGCATTGAACGTCATCCACGCCACCACGCCGGTGAGCGCAACGCCAATCGCCATGTAGTTGTAGACGCGGATCATGTACGCGCGCAGGCCTGCGTCGATCGCGGCCGCGCTGTCTGTACCGAAGCCTCGAACCGCGGGATTCCGGTTGAAGTCCGACATTTAATCTTCCTCTCTGCGCCGGAGTGTTTACCGGCCGAACGGCGTCGCGGTCTGAAAGCCGCGCCCGCCAGATGGGGAGAATCTAGTACCTCTTGCCCTCCAGCGGAAGATGGGGACAAGCCGCTGTTTCGACAATAGAATCCGGGTTAATTTTCGTTAAGACAAAACGCCGCGCCAGAAATTACAAATTTCGCAGCACTTGCGCGGGCTTACGGCCTAATGCCGAAAAAGTACCAATCAGCCCAAGACCTACCGTAACAACCAATGCGCCAAATGCCGCAGCCGCGGCTGGCCCCACCTGCCATGTGTAGGTGAAGTGCATGACGTCCGTCACCACCCGCCAGGCCGCCAGCGAACCGACCGCGACGCCGAAAATCGCCGTCACCAACCCGAGCAGGAAATACTCCAGCGCGTAGGCGGCGATGAGCTGGCGGCGGG
>JAPLPA010000230.1:0-3860 GCA_026400415.1 Afipia sp.
CGCGCAGGAGCGCGCGGGCGATCGCCACGCGCTGGCGCTGCCCGCCGGACAATGTCACGCCGCGCTCCCCCAGTTGCGTCTCAAATTTGAGCGGCAACCGCGCGATGAACTCGGTCGCATGCGCAAGGTCAGCAGCGCGGGCGACTTCGACATCGCTCGCCTCAGGACGGCCAAAACGAATGTTTTCCAATGCGCTGGTCGCGAACACGGCAGAATCCTGCGGCACCAGCGCGATGCGCGAACGAACTGCGGCAGGATCGGCGTCGCGGATCGGCACGCCGTCTAAAGAAATGCTTCCGTTTGCCGGATCGTAAAATCGCAGCAGCAGATGAAACAGCGTGCTCTTGCCCGCGCCGGAAGGCCCGACGACTGCAATTTTCTCGCCCGCCTTGACGGAAAACGAGACGCCATCGACGACAAATGTGTCGGGTCTGGTCGGATAGGCGAAGCGCACGTTGTCGAATGTCACATCGCCACGCGCTGGTAGCGTTAACACGCGCGGATTTGCAGGTGGCGCAATATCAGGTTTGATTCGAAGGATTTCAAACAGGCGCTCCGAAGCGCCAGCAGCCTGCGAAATTTCGCCCCACACCTGACTGAGTTCGCCGAGTGCACCAGCCGCGAAGGCCGCATAGAGCACGAACTGGCCGAGGCGTCCCGCAGAAATCTGATGCGTCAATACGTCGTGCGAGCCGATCCATAGAATGGCAACGACGCTGGCGAAAATCAGAAAAATAACAATCGCGGTCAGAAACGCGCGTGCGCGCGTCGAACTGCGCGCCGCCTCATAGGCACGCTCGACTTCCTTGCCGAACCGCATTTCGGCAAGCCGCTCATTGGTGAACGCCTGCAATGTGCGGATGGCTCCGATCAATTCCGACGCATAGGACGATGCGTCGGCCAGTGTGTCCTGCGCGCCGCGCGAAAGTTTTTGCACGCGACGGCCGAAAGCGACCAACGGAAGCACGATCAACGGAATGACCGCGAGGACAAATCCCGAAAGCTTCGGACTCGTAATGACCATCATGGCAGACGCACCGATGAACAAAACGACGTTGCGCAAGGCCATCGATACAGAAGCGCCGACAGCGGATTTGATCTGCGTCGTATCGGCGGTGAGGCGCGACACCAGTTCGCCGCTATGGGCGGTGTCGTAGAACGCAGGCGAGAGCGACGTCAGATGCCGAAACACATCATTGCGCAAATCCGCAACGATCCGTTCGCCAAGCGTGATGACGAGGTAGTAGCGCAACGCGCTCGCACCCGCGAGCACGGCAACCACCGCGATCATCACCGAGAAGTAGCTGTTAATGAGAGCTACGCCCTCGGCGCTGAAACCGAAATCGATCATGCGCCGTACAGCAAGCGGCACCGCGAGCGTAGCGGCCGATGCCACGATCAACGCCACGAGCGCGGCGAGCGCCTGTCCGCGATAGCGTAAGACATAAGGGGCCAGCGCCAGTAGTGGACGCAGTTTCGGACGTCTGGATTTCGGTGCAGCGGCCGTCGTCGAGACTTGCGCGGTCGAAAGATCGCCCAACGTAGCGAGGGATGTCGCGGCCCGATCTTCAACTTTTTCAACTGCGTTCATCGGACCCGCTGCCATCCTGTTTGCCGCCTTCAAATAGGCCGGTCGGAGACCGCTGGCAAACAGCCTTCCCGGCTTGTTTCAGCGCCAATCCTGCGATATAGACCGCGCAAATTCGTTCCGAACATCCCTGACCTTGAGCGCGGCGCGCCGAAGGATTTGCCATGAAACCTGAAATTCACCCGGATTATCATAATATTAAGGTCGTCATGACCGACGGCACCGAATACATGACGCGCTCGACCTACGGCAAGGAAGGCGACACGCTGAACCTGGATATCGACTCCAAGTCGCATCCAGCCTGGACCGGCGGCGCGCAGCAGATGCTCGATCGCGGTGGCCGCGTTTCGCGCTTCCAGAAGAAGTTCGCGGGCTTCATCAAGGACAAAGAGAAGTAATCCTGCTCAGTACGAACCAGATACGAAAACGCCCCTGCTCGCGCCGGGGCGTTTTTCTTTTTGAGTGTTTACCAAAATTCGCTCAGCGCTCGAAAGCCGCCTTGAGCATGTTCATCTGCGGCACCAGCGGATTGCCGATCGACACATGATCGCTCGGCGGCGCATGGATTGTCGCATCGAGACGGCGCACTTTGTTCTGCAGCGTCATCGAGCGCGCAATCAAGTCCTGCAAACTTGCCGGAAGCTTCTCGATCATATCTTCGGCGCCGGGATCGGCGGCTGTCAGTTTGACCTTGGTCTTTTCACGATTGGCTTGCGTGAGTGTCATCTCGCCTTCCTTCACCGCGCGGTGCAGCAGGAGCCATGAGGCCAATTGCATCAGACGCGTCGTGAGGCGCATGCTTTCCGTTGCGTAGACAAGACTTGCGGATCGCTCCAGCGCCTTGGCATCCGTGCGGCCTGCGCCGTCGAGATAGGCAGCGGTTTCTTCGACCAGATCCATGCCGTCGCGAAATAAGGTGCCGAACGCAGCCGAATTGGTGATGCGCTCGCTCAACACGACAAGAGGCGTTTCGCCCTGCGACTGGTCCGACATGGTTAACGCCCCGCACACTTTTACGCTGGTCTTTTTATGATGAACAAATCATTGCGCGCTCGAACGGCCGAGTCCAGCGCGAAGCCAAGATATGGTTTCCAGCAGGATGCGCGGAACGAAGAAACGTCCGCATACGAGGCAAAAAAAGAGCCGCCATTTCTGGCGGCTTTTGAAAGTTTATAACAGGGAGGCGTCAAACAGAGTGGACAGGAGCCACTCGGTGTCCAAAGAAGGACAACCCAAGTCATAAACCCGAAAGCTTAATAGGTCGTAAATGAGCGACTTCTTTTACCTTCTCTTCGGGTCTGTGGCCGGTGTGGTAAACACGTTACGATTTGAAGAAAGCACTGGCGGCGTCCTTACTCGCGCGCTTCTTTGCCATATCGGTTTTTAGCCGTTCGATCTCGGCAGCCAACATCGCAATACGCTCTTCGATGTCTTCGGCGGACAGGAGGTAGAGATCCTGACCTATCTCATGCGTGATTTTCTTTCTCGGTCGGTCGTCATCTTCAGCAGCCATGCTTCCCTCCCAGCGTCTGCGCGATTATAGCTTGGTCGTTCCATCTTTCATCGCCGCAACAATCGCCGCAAGGACTCATCATGGACAGATTGCCCACGGAAATGACCGCAATCGCGATCAGCAAGCCCGGCGGACCGGAAGTCCTCGTGCCTGAGCAACGGCCGGTGCCCAAGCCGGGACCGAACCAGATTCTCATCAAAGTTGCAGCCGCAGGCGTGAACCGTCCGGACGTGCTGCAACGCATGGGCCTTTATCCGGTGCCTCCCGGCGCGAGCGATCTTCCGGGTCTCGAAGTGGCCGGGGAAGTTGCAGCACTCGGCGAGGGTGTGAAAAAATTCAAAGTCGGCGATAAGGTGATGTCGCTCGTTGCAGGCGGCGGATACGCCGAATATTGCCTGACGCATGAGACGCACGGCATGAGCGTGCCAAAGAGCTTTTCGATAACCGAAGCTGGCGCGACCGCTGAAACGTTGATGACAGTTTGGCACAATGTTTTCGAGCGCGGCGGCTTGAAGCCGAACGAAACGCTTCTCATCCATGGCGGCTCATCCGGCATCGGCACAATGGCGATCCAGATGGCGAAAGCGCACGGCGCCAAAGTGATCGTCACCGTTGGTTCGCAAGACAAGATCGACGCCTGTCTCAAACTCGGCGCCGATGTGGCTATCAATTACAAAACCGAAGACTTCGTTGCGAAATCCAAGGCCGCGACAAACAACGAAGGCGTTAACGTCATTCTCGACATGGTCGGCGGTGACT
>JAPLPA010000230.1:3908-7655 GCA_026400415.1 Afipia sp.
GACTATATCGACCGCAACTACGATGCAGCAGCTGTCGAAGGCCGCATCGTCCAGATCGCTTTTCTCGGCGGATCCAAGGCGACCGCGAATTTCAGCAAGCTGATGATGAAGCGGCTGCACCACACTGGATCAACGCTGCGGCCGCGTTCGGTCGCAGATAAGGCCGCGATGGTTAACGCCATTGAGGCCAAGGTTTTGCCGTGGCTTGCGGATGGCCGCGTCAAACCGCTGATGGACAGCACCTTTGCGCTGAAAGATGCGTCCAAAGCGCACCAACGGATAGAGTCGAGCGAACATATTGGCAAAATTGTGCTTACGGGTTAGGGCACCAGGACAACTCGAAAGCCTTTGATTCACTTCATATTCGTGTCATTTATCGCGTTCCTCCGGCAGCTTCTGGGAATGCCGGTGAATTCAACGCGGAGATTTCATTTTGCGTGCGATCAGAGGCCTTGCGCTTGTTGCGTTCGGGCTTGTGACCATTGCGATTGCGCAACCGGCGCGAGCGCTTGACGCAATCAGCGTCCGCAGCGACGCGCCTGCTATCGATCTCACCGGCGTTCTGGAATTTCAACGCAGCGATTCCGACCGCATCCAGGTCTCCACCGCACCCGGCACCGACGGCATCGTTCGCCGCATCGAGGTGCGCGCGCGCGAAGGCGGGCAGAACTGGGTCGTGTTCGCGCTCACCAACAACACCGACGATCAGCTCGACCGCCTGATCGTGGTGCCGCATTATCGCGTCGTGTCGTCGGGATTGATCTGGCCGGACCTCGGTCTCTCTCGCATTGCATCGATGACGCCATCGACCGGCGACCGTCCGGAACGGCAAGACAGTTCAACCGCCGACATCTTCCGCATCACACTCGATCCCGGCGCGGTCATTACGCTGGTGGCCGAATTGCGCACCGACAAAATTCCGCAGCTCTATCTGTGGGAGCCCGAAGCCTACAAGGACAAGGTCAATTCCTTCACGATGTATCAGGGCATCGTTATCGGCATCTCCGGACTTCTCGCGCTGGTGCTGACCATCCTGTTCGTCGTCAAGGGCAGCATCATGTTTCCGGCTGCGGCAGCTCTTGCTTGGGCCGTGCTGCTATACGTTGGCATCGACTTTGGATTCTGGGGCAAGGTGTTCGACATGTCGTCGGGCGCCGAGCGCATCTGGCGCGCATCGGGTGAGGCAATGCTCGCGGCTACGCTGCTTGTGTTTCTCTTTGCTTATCTGAATTTGTCGCGCTGGCATGTGCGCTACTCCCACATCACGATCGGTTGGGTCGCATTCCTCGGCGCACTGGTCGCGCTCGCGCTGTTCGATCCCGCAGTCGCATCCGGCATTGCACGTATATCGCTGGCGCTGATCGCAGTGTTCGGTTTCGCGCTGATCGTCTATCTGTCGACGCACGGTTTTGATCGGGCCGTTCTGCTGATCCCGACATGGTTCCTGCTTCTCGTCTGGGTGATCGCAGCTGGCATGACAATTTCCGGCGGTGTCACCAACGACATCGTCGGACCCGCATTGCTCGGCGGACTTGTGCTGATCGTCATGTTGATCGGCTTCACGGTGATGCAGCATGCCTTCGCAGGCGGCGGCGCGACGATGGGTGTCGTTTCCGACGTTGAGCGACGCGCGCTCGCATTGACCGGATCAGGCGATTTGATCTGGGATTGGGACGTGTCGGCCGACAAGGTGTTCACCAGCCCGGAAACCGAAACGCTGTTAGGGCTTAAGCGCGGCACGCTCGAAGGTCCGGCAGCGAAATGGCTCGAAGTGCTGCATCCGCTCGATCAGGATCGCTTTCGTGCCGCGCTCGACAGCGTGCTCGATCAGCGGCGCGGACGACTGGTGCAGGATTTCAGGTTACGCACCCCCGATGGCCATTTCATGTGGTTCGCCCTCAAAGCGCGTCCTGTCGTCGGCTCCGATGGCGAAGTCGCGCGCGTTGTCGGCACCCTCAGCGACGTGACCGATCTGAAAAATTCCGAAGAACGGATGCTCCACGATTCGGTCCATGACAATCTCACTGGCTTGCCCAATCGCCAGTTGTTCATCGACCGCCTGACGGCCGTGTCAGCTTTTTCGAAAACCACGCCGAATCTGCGCCCGACCATCATGGTGATCGACCTCGACCGCTTCAAGCAGGTCAACGATTCTGTCGGCATCGCGGTCGGCGATTCGATCCTGCTGACACTGGCACGGCGGCTTACGCGCATCCTGAAGCCGCAGGATACGCTGGCGCGGCTTTCCGGCGACCAGTTCGGCCTGATCCTGACGTCGGAATATGAGCCGGGGCGCATCACGGCGTTCGCCAAAACCATCCGCAAAACCATCCGCGCACCGATTGCATTCAACGGCCGCGAGATTTTTCTCACCGCCTCCATCGGCCTCGCGCTCAGCGATCCTCAGGTGCCGTTGACGGACGAGATCATCAAGGACGCTGAACTGGCGATGTACCATTCCAAGCGCATCGGCGGCGATCGCATCGACGTCTACAAGCCCGCAATGCGCGCACGCCGCACCGATCGTCTTGCGCTGGAATCCGAATTGCGCCGCGCCATCGAGCGCGAAGAGATCACCATTCTCTATCAGCCCATTGTGCGGCTGGAAGACCGGACCGTCGCCGGCTTCGAGGCGCTGGCGCGCTGGGATCACCCCAAACTCGGCCGCATGTCACCGACCGAATTCATTTCAATTGCCGAAGAGATCGGTCTGATCGTCGAACTCGGTCTTTTCGTGATGGACACGACTGCGCGGCAGCTTGCGCTGTGGCAACGCACCGTGCGTTCGCGTGAGCCGTTGTTCGCCAGCGTCAACGTCTCGTCACGGCAGTTGTTGCGTCATGATCTCATTCACGATGTGCGCAGCGTGCTATCGCGACATGCCGTTGCGCGCGGATCGCTGAAGCTTGAATTGACCGAATCCCTCGTGATGGAAAACCCCGAACATGCAGCCCAGATGCTGCATCGTATCAAAGAGCTCGGGACCGGGTTGTCGCTCGATGATTTCGGTACGGGACATTCATCGCTCGCTTATCTGCAGCGCTTCCCATTCGACACCATCAAGATCGACCAGTCGTTCGTCCGTACCACCAGCCGTGGTGCGCGACCGGTACTGCTGAAATCCATCGTCGCGATGGCACACGATCTGAACATGCAGGTCGTGGCAGAGGGTGCCGAGACCGATTCTGATGCGGTGGAATTGTTTCAACTGGGTTGCGAATACGCGCAGGGCTTTGCTTTCGGCGAGCCGATGGACGCCGATGCAACAATGCGGCTATTGACCGGCGAACAGGTGCCGCAGCCGCGCAATCGCCGTCAGAGCGCGCGCGGCTCGACCATCGCGGCGACACAGTCTTAGGCCCTGAAAATCACGCGTGACCCGCCTCATTGGACAGCATCGCGAGATCGATGCCGATCTTGTCCAACGCGAGTTTGTATTTGTCTTCAACATTGCGCCCAAAAATCAAATCCGGATCGGCGTCGCAGTGCAGCCAGCCATTGTGCTGGATCTCGTTTTCGAGCTGGCCGGGCGCCCAACCTGCATATCCAAGCGCCAGGATCGCCTGCTTGGGCCCGGTGCCGCTTGCGATAGCTTTAAGAATGTCCAGCGTTGCAGTGAGGCAGATTCCATCGTCGATCGGCAGCGTTGCGTCTTTGATGAAGAAGTCGCTGGAGTGAAGCACGAAGCCTCGCCCGGTCTCGACCGGGCCACCCTTCAACACCTTTAGGCTCTCAGCCGCGTCCGGC
>JAPLPA010000332.1:0-865 GCA_026400415.1 Afipia sp.
TTGGCGGAAGGGGTGGGATTCGAACCCACGGTACCCTTGCAGGCACGCCGGTTTTCAAGACCGGTGCCTTAAACCACTCGGCCACCCTTCCGGTTTTCCCGTCATGCGGTATGGCGCGCGCGATTGCAAGGATTGATGCGGACGCCGGAACGCCTAGCCCACACCGATCCGATTCAACCCGTCGTCTAGTAGCCGCGTTGATAGCTGGGACGCGGTGGCTGATATTGTGGCCGTGGCGGCTGAATTTGCGGCTTCTGAACCGGGATTGGGGCCTGACTTTGGCCCTGTCCCTGTGCTGTCCCCTGCCCCTGAGGCGTCTTTGCCTTGCCGGCGACCGTCAGCAATTCGAGGTCCGTCAGACCGTCGGCCAGATTGCGAAAATCACGTTCGAACTGGTCACGAGGAATTTTGCCTTGGGTCAAGCGCCGAAGCAGCGGACGGAATTTGCCAGCAGCTTCCTCAACAGATTCGTTGAAGTCGGAAACGGTGAGCCCGAGTTCTGCCGCAACTGTCGGAAGATCGAGGTCGTCGTCGTAGCGATTGGACATCGCACCAATCATTTCCACTCCATTGAGTCTCAGGTCCGGATCCAACCCCGCCCGGCTCATCGCGCTTGCGAACCGCTTGATGTCGTCATCGACGAGCGGGTCCATTTTTTCCTGCGGAGGATAGAGGCCGTCGACAGCGTCGCGCACATGGCGGGGAAATGACCGTCCGCTCAGAACGAGATCGCGAACTTCGTCTTTAGCCCGCTCCAGCCCGCCGTCCGGGCAACTCATGCAGGCGATGCCGGGTGTCACCGTCACGATGCGGCGGGATTGATCGCGCACAACGCCAGGAAGACCACGGTCCAGCCGCTCACCGG
>JAPLPA010000332.1:923-5169 GCA_026400415.1 Afipia sp.
CTCACCGGAGGCCTTGCTGAGAAAGTATCCTTGGAATCCGTTGGGCAGGCTGAAGAACGTTTCACTGCTGTCGTGACTGAAGCCAGTGTTTCCACCCGGCCCGACGGGGAAATCGAAGATACTCTGGCGGTCTTTGCCTCCGGCAAAATCATAGGTCATCCAGAAATATCCGGTGCGCGACGGATGCCGTTCGATCACGCGGTTGTTTTGGGTAACACTGGATTTCTGAAAACCGGCACGCTGCGCGGTGAGATTGCGAATATCCGTCGCAACGTCTATGCCCTGCAGTTGGGCGAATTCCTTGAACGTATTCGGAAGTTTTAACAGCGAATAATAAAGCTGCGGCTGTGTTGCGTTCGATGCAAGCCAGTCCGCCCGGATATAAGGCAACGTGGTGGCGGTCGCTTTGGCCAACGTGCGGCTGAGCTCGGAATCCGGTGCTGCCGTATAGGGATATGAGGCGATCAGGAAATTCCAGTCATCGACGCTCCATCCGATGTCGACAAGATTGAATTTCAGAATTGTTGCTTCAGGATCGATAGTCTCAAGTTTCACGGCGTCTGGCGCGCGACTGAGCGAATTAAGAAGTTTGATAGCCGCCTGACGATAGACCTTCATCGCATCGTCGCCGGCACAAACATTGGCAAGGTGTGTGAGTGTCAGGTAACGCTGTGTGCTTTGTCGCGTTCGGATCACCTTGTTGAGGTCGGTGACCATGTATCCGACCATATCGTCGTGCGTAATAAATTTATGGGCGTCACATGTGGTTGCGGGCGCGGCCGTGGAAGTTACAGCGGCCGTTGGGACTACGGGCAATGGCGCATTGGTCGTCGGCGGCGCAATCGTTCCCGAAGGAACGACCGTTATGGACCTTTCCTGTGAAAAAAGCTGAGTTGAGGTCAGCGCTGTCATAAGAACGAAAGCAGCAAACCCGCACGAAATCAGCCGTCCAATGGCGCGCAGAAATAAATTCATCCCAATCTCCAAAATGCTCGCCCGCATCCGCAGGAAATGTTCAATCTGGCTTTTAGCCAATGGTCGATCTGGGACTTTCAGCATGCCCCAAGCAAGCCCAACCATCAGTCTCGAATAGTTCATAGAGCAAGGCAATTGTTGGTCGAGCGATCTCGTCGTCCGGTTCAAGACGTCAAGACATTTCGCGGTGCAACAGGCTCATGTTCTCGAAACGGCATTTTTTGCCGGTATTTGATGGTCGCGACTAGAAACGTCCTGCCCAACACCCCACTGCCACGGCCGAAAAATGATCACCGCAAGATAGACTATTAAGACCAGTGTACCGAGTAAGATGTCATTGTGATCGCGCATAAACTCGGTGAACCCCTTCGGCACCAGATCGCGCGGAATACCGGTGCATCCTGCAAAGCTCAGAAGCAACACAGCGCCGCCCAACCATTTGGTATGCCTGTCCTTCATCCACGCCGCGACAAGCAGAAAATATGGAAGCGTTAAATTCACGAAGTGGGTCCGGCTCGACATGGGCGACAACATCAGCATCGCGATGATGAGCAAGCACACATCAACCGGAACCAGTGCTTTTGACCGCAGCGAGAACAAGATCAGAATTCCGATTAGCCCGATGAATACGATCTGCGTTCCGCGAAGAATTTGCAAAAAATACGCCTGGTAGTCGGTTTGATAAACGGCGCGCGCAAGCGTTCCGCGCAACGATAGATTGTAGATACTGGCACCGTCCCAAAACGGCAGTGGCGATGTCGCTCCCTTTTCCAAGACACCGGCTAAAGCAATATCGTTGATCCACGTTACGAAATAACCGTGCGGTGTCCCCTGAGGTGTCAGGAATGCATCCTGCATGAAGGATGCTGCGATGAGAACGACGACAAATATGCCGGCTGCCAGAAATCTTTTACGAACGATCAGATAAGGCAGGAAAATCAGCGGCGTCACTTTCATCGCGGCTGCGATCGCCAGCGAAGCGCCACCGGCAATCTCGCGCCTATCCATGAGAGCCAAGGTGCCGAGCAGAATAAACGGAAACACGAGCAGGTCGTATGCCTGGTTTTCGTATACCGCGAGAATGAACTTGAGGCTGAGTAAAACGCCAAGGACGCGCAGCCAAGTGATGTCACGCGTGCTCCATGGTCCCGGAAACAGTCGCAGTGCGATCTTCTCAGACAGCACGCAAGATAAAACCCCGCAAGCTAGGCTGATAATATACCACACGACCGTCTGGGCGGTCGCCGACAGCGCGATGAAGGGAACCATGACGAATGCGAACGCGGGGGGACCGGTAAATAGCAGGACGCCTTGCTGAAGAGGCTGCTGATGCCACAGACAGCTTGCAGCTTGGGAATAAAGAGAAATTCCACCGAGCTTGTCGAAACGCGGATAGTAGGCCACGGCGGCTATCAGCAAAGCCAGCCAGGGTCCGTATCGCAGCCAAAAATGGCGCGTCATTGAAACACTCCGCGATCGGTCATTATTTTCAGTTCGTACCGCAATCAAGGCTGCCCAACAACCGGTCGTGTCGAATCTAAGCCGATCTCGTAAAGCACAAAGGACCGGCACAGACTGGTATCGCCACAGTCGTTGCAGGGTAGCTGAAGATAATTGCATTCCTGTTTGCGGATGAACGTTATTGTTCGCTACACTCTCGGAGAGTTTGGTATCCCCGGCCAAACCGGTGATCGTATTCCCGCACCCGTCGGTATCAGGAAAAGCCACAGTGGACGATCAGCAGCAACAAAATCACGATCGCGATTTAAAGATCGCCCGGAACGAGGCAAAACGTGAGTTTTTTAGTGATGTTCGCTTGAGCACCTGGGCGACGTCGATAGCAATTGTGTTGGCGCTCGGTGCGTTTGTTTTTTACCTGGTGCGCAAATAAAAGCCGAAGCCAATGGGCTGCTGTTACTTCCCAAATGTCATATCGACACAACGCAACACATCAGGACCAACTCCGACATTGAGCAGAATGCAGCCCTTGGCTTTCAATGCCGTGCTGTCGCTGACCCACAAAGCCGTTCCGCCAGATCCGAAAAACGAATTGGTGTTCGGCGGTTCGGTCTCGGTTGCGTCAAACGAGTAACTGGAATCTCCGGGGAACACCCGCGCTTTTAGCAGGCAGTTTCCGTCGGTATCGACCTTCAGAACTTCCTTGTTGTCGCGGGTAACGCCGACGCTGACCTGACAGCGGTAAAACTCGGATGTCCGGGTGTTGAAAATATAGGCGTAGGACTTGCAATTGATGTTCTGGAGCTTGCCTGCATTGAGTCCGCGGCCGCAGGAAATTCGCTGGTTGTTGCTGAGCTTGAATTCATCAGCCGCGCTTGCAGTTGTAAGACCAGAGCAGACGGAAATAGCGATAACCGCGCAAAACCCTAGAAACTTGTTCATCGATATTCCCTTTAATTTGCAATCTTGTCAGGCTCAGTTCGCTGCGGTCGAATTCTGCGCGGCAGTTTTAAGCTGTGCGACGGTCGCTTCGAGCTTTGCGTTGTTTTCCAAAAGACGCTGACTGGTGAGGATAAGAAAGTAATAGCCGAATTCAGGGTTCTGAAAATAGATTTCCAGAAGCTTGTCATACTCAATCGTCAACACCTGTCCGGCCTCGGTGCATTCGATCGTCGCCGTCCGTTTGTTGTTTGGTGTCAAAAAGCCAAGTTCACCCATAAGGCTTCCTGGCGGAAGTTCGACGTTGAATTCTGTGACTCGAAAACTTCCGGTGATGGTTAGAAACATTTCATTGGCAAGGTCACCTTTTTTGAACAGTTTGTCGCCTTTGCGATATTTACGCTCCGTCATAAATGGCTTGAGCCATTCCATCGATTTGTCGCCCTTGGTGGCACTTCGTGCTTTTTTCACGAGCCGCTGCATCTGATAAAGGCGGAGAGCGTTGATGGGGAATAAGAAAAGATACAAAAGAAACGTTTTGATGTCGCTGGCGAGCGCGCCAAATCCTATGAAAAACAATCCGCTGATCATGTTGGCAATTCGAAGCGGCACCATTGTTCGCGTCAGCAAAGTCACGACGAAAAATAACGAGCCGAAAACTGCGAACATGTTGGCGAGCGTGATTTGCGCCAGCGCTATTTCAAAAAGCCGGTTGAAAATTGCATCGTAGGTGACATTGTTGGGATCGAGGCCCAACATCGTGAGAATTTTTGCGACTCTGAGGTTATCAGCAGCAGTGTCTAGAATGCGATTCAGGATCGTCGATAGATCCACGTTGTTGGAATTCATTATGGCTCCTGACCTACCCAGATAA
>JAPLPA010000332.1:5242-6151 GCA_026400415.1 Afipia sp.
CCCAGATAAACGGTCCGTTTGGACTGCTAGTTTGGAGACCGCATTGTAACCGTCTTCTTTGGCGCTGCGCCTGACGCTAATCTGAATATGCCCATCCGCTGTCAACTTTGATTTGAACGGTGTTGGTTCGGCCGGATTATGCCGATGTCCGGGGGATCGAACAACGTCTCGCGGGACGGATTGCCAGTTGCGGTGCCCTGAACGTTGACGGGTGCCCGAGCGGCAGGCACCCTGCGCGGCAGGCTGAACGCGTTGGGAATCGCGCGTCGGCGTTGTGCCGCTCACAAAGATGCAAGTTCAGCAGATGCTGAGACGATCGCTCAGGACCATTGGCAAGGAAACGGTCGTTGGCACCGCTGGCGGTCAGCCGAACGCCCTTACTTATGCAGCCGTGGCGGCTGGCATCGCGTCGATGCTCATTTTGACCGCCGATACCGCTTCTTACCATCATAGATGGGTCAGCTGGTTGTTATGGTTCAGCGTCGCCGTCTTTGTGTGGGAGTTTCTAGCCGGGATCGTCCGCGCTATCCGCAACGGTCGACTGCTTGCGTTTATGCTATCAGGCCAGGGCTTGATCGATATCCTTGGTGCATGCGGCGTTCCAATCGCGCTCGCATGCGGGTCCGGCATTGCGCTGGCGTCACTCGCGGGCGTTTTCTGGCTTCTCAAGCCTGTACCCCAAATTGACGGCTTGCGTCAGTTGCGGAAAGTTTTGACCAGGGAAGCCGGCCCCCTTTCCAGTGTGCTGGTGCTGTTTCTGATCGTGCTGTTCATGGCGGCCGTGCTGGCATTTCTGTTTGAACGCAATGCACAACCAGCCGGTTTCAGCAGTCTTCCAGCCTCGCTGTGGTGGGCTGTGGTCACGCTGACGACTACAGGTTACGGCGATGTGGTTCCTATCACCGTCGC
>JAPLPA010000145.1 GCA_026400415.1 Afipia sp.
CCCGAAGCTGAAACAGCCGCCGTTCGAGATCGGCGATTTCCTGGATCGTCATCCCAGCGGCAGGTTCATCGAGCAGGAGTATCTTTGGCTCCGTTGCCATCGCACGCGCGAGTTCGAGACGGCGCTGCTCGCCAAACGCCAAATCGCTCGCCAGATGATTTGCCTTGTCCGCAAGATTGACAAACTCAAGCATTGCACAAAGCGCTTCCTTGTCGCGATTCCGGTCGCCGAATAATCTGCGCCAGATCGAGCCGTGCGCGTGCTTGGCATAGGCCACCCACAAATTTTCCCAAACCGAGAGTTGCGGGAAAAGCCTGATGTTCTGGAACGTCCGCGAAATTCCGCCAGAAACCCGTCGATGGGTGGTCAGCGACGTGATGTCGTTGCCGTCTGCGACGATGCGGCCGCTGGTCACCGGAAACAGACCTGTAATCAGATTCACTGTCGTGGTCTTGCCCGACCCGTTCGGCCCGATCAGACCGAAAAGCTCGCCGCGCTCAACTGACAAATCGAGCTCATCGACTGCGCGCACGCCGCCGAATGACTTGCTGACACTTTCGAGTTTTAGCATTTCACGCCTTCATTCCCGAAATCGAGCGCAGACGCTGGATGGTAGCGCGATCGATCAATCCCTGCGGGCGGAGGTTCATCGCGAGGATGATCAGAACTCCGAACAGCAAGCTGCGAAAATCTCCGAGACTCCGCAGCACTTCAACCAACCCGACTTGTACGAATATAACCGCGAACAGCGTACCGATCACGCTGCTCATGCCTCCGAGTACCGGATAGACGACCGCGAAGGTCGCTAGAACGAGGGTGAAACTCGAATGCTCAATATGTGTGGTGTAATGGGCGTACAAGCCGCCGGCTATTCCGGCGATTGCTC
Organism: Afipia sp.; assembly: GCA_026400415.1. Taxonomy (GTDB): domain Bacteria; phylum Pseudomonadota; class Alphaproteobacteria; order Rhizobiales; family Xanthobacteraceae; genus Afipia. The sequence goes on from JAPLPA010000145.1 coordinate 887, forward strand.
CCCCAAGCGTTACGGCCGTGACCTTTACGGCAGTGATGTCGATGCCGACGCACTGCGCGGCAATCTCATCCTCGCCGACTGCGCGCAGGACCGTCCCAAACTTGGAGCGATCCAGCCACATGATCGCGGCCATTATCAAAACGGCCGTTCCGCAAATCAGCAGCGCCACCTGCCAAGTCGACCAGCCATGCTCTGGAAAGAATCGAATTTGCCGGAAGCCTTCGGCTCCGATCGGTCCCACTTTCACGCCGCCGACGGCGACCTGGTAGTCGAAGTTAAAAAAGAAAAGCCTGACGGCTTCGCCAAATGCGATTGTCGCAACGACCAGCATCAATCCACGAACCCGGAGCGCCGGGAATCCGACAAGAAAAGCGCAAAATCCCGCGACAAGACTTCCCAGACAAACCGCCGGCACGATGTGCCACCCCGCCAGCACAGTCAGCATGGCTGCGACATAGGCTCCAATGGCAGCAAAGCCGGCCTGCGCCATGCTCAACTGGCCAGTGAGAAGAATGACATATGCCGACAGTCCAAGAATGGTGTGGACGCCAACGATCTGAGCCAGACCGAAATAGAAATCCATTTGTGTCCCTCAATCCCGAAAGCGATGTTTTCCGAGAAGCCCGTTCGGACGAACAAGCAAAAATACGAACAGCAGCAGCATCACGTAGATGTCACGCTCGGTGACGCCGCGAAGTTCCTGGAAAATATTCTCGAAAGCGCCCACCGCGATTCCCGCGATGATCGCACCGGGAATGCTTCCAAGTCCCCCGATGACCGCCACGATGAGCCCCTTGACCGTAAGCGGAAGTGCCAGCATCGGCGAAAGTACTCCGACCGAGGTTCCGACTAGCGCACCCGCAAGGCCACCAAGACTTCCCGTCATGATGAATGTTGACAGGTTGACCTTCTCAAGCGGGATACCGCAGAGCTGCGCAGCAACCGGCTGCTGCGAAACTGCGCGCGTCGCCATGCCGAGTTTTGTCCAGTACAGGATGGCAAGGAAGATCGCCATGGCCACGACACAGACGAGGAAGACCACACTGAGATCCTGCCTGACGGTGATGAGTCCGAATTTCCATGGCCGCCCATCCATCAGCGACGGATAAGCCATCGGCATCCCGTTGGTCGCATGAACCAGCAACTCCTCGAACGTGAGCAGCGCTCCCACCGACGCCATCAACGATGCAAGTTCGTTATGGCGCGAAATAAACCTGAAGCACAGGAAGTAGATGATCGCGCCGATCAGACCCCCAGCAATGAGCGACAGGATCACAACCGGCAAGGTCAAACCCGGCATCAGTACTGTCGCGCTCAGCCCGACATAAGCAGCGGTCAGCGACGACGCGGCATAGCTCATGTTTATCTTTCTCATCACGCCAAATACGAGCGTGAATCCGATTCCGATGAGAGCATACGTAGTGCCGAACAGAGCTCCATCGAGGCCGGTTTGCAAAAAATCCAGCATTCGTTCGTCCAGTCATTCGCAGGCAGTCACGCCCGTCCAGTGGCCTTGAGCCATTGACGATCAAAATCAAACCGACGCCGGACGACGACGATGCCTGCGTACGAGCCGCCGTCCGATTGGCCGATCAATTGGTCTGGGGTGTATAGAGAACGTCCCACTTGCCGGATTTCGCAAGCACGAAGACGTAAGGCTTGACCGCTTCTCGAGCGTTGCGTTTGACCTTTCCGATCAATCCGCTCGTCTCGGTGAGTTTGGAGAGCCCCTGCTGGATCTTGAGTCGGTCGGCCGCGACTGTATCCGACTTACCGAGGATACCTTCCGCCTCAATCACGGTTTTGACGATGAACAGGTTTTCCCAAGTCGCAGCGCTGTGCAGATCGGCAAAGCCACCGAATTTCTGGACACGCTCCGCGACGACCTGCGCTTGCGGA
>JAPLPA010000041.1 GCA_026400415.1 Afipia sp.
GAGTGAACGCGGCAGAGTAAGACTGCCAAATCAGTTTGCTACGCACGTAGACGCCGGCATGGAAGGGCTTCGGGACCGGGGTTCAATTCCCCGCGCCTCCACTAAACAGAGGGGTCTGGTCATCCAGATCCCTCTGTTTTCATTTGTGCCAACCATGCTTATGATTTATCACTCAAGGTGGAGTAATCACCGATTTGCGAAATAGCTAGCAATGAACACCGGATTGCACTTATAAGGAGTTGGGCATGCTGCCGTTTTTAACCGCTTACGACCCACTTGGAGGAAGTTCCGGCAGCATAGATCCCCTTGGCGCACTCCAGACTTATGGTTTGCTTGCGGATCTTCTATTACCAGGCGTGACAACGATCACGACTCGTTCTCGTTATCTCTCAATGTTGTGTGCTGCGCTCGCCAACGCGGAGAAGCACCGCCACATGTTGCCGGGTGCATCAGGATTGTCGCAGCGGCGTAAAGCCGTGGAGCCATTTGAGCGGTTGTGGGCTCTGGCCTGTGTGGCTGCTCGCGAAGAAGGCGACGGGAGAGCGGCAGACGGGCTACGGGGAGTTACCGACGCTACTAAGAACTATCACCATTTCGCAAACAACGGTAAGAAAGTGAACTGCGACTTCCGAATGTTGAAGTTCCAGTCCCGAACCGGTGCGGTGGGAACCTATTGGACTGCTATGGTCGGAGGGCAACTCGTGCATGCAAACAGTGGGGCGTTGACGGTGGAAGGGAACGAACTCGCCGAGCACTTTCCCGAACTGCCGCTTGAGATCAAGGACCAAGCGAAATTCGCCGACCCTGAAAGTGCCCATCGTGTCTCGCTGCCGCTGGAAGACCTTAGGGCATGGAGTAAACAGTGTCATTTGAAAGCGGCAGGTCCTAAAGAATGCCAGCAGTTGCGTGAAGCCCTCACAGCCGATAATCGTCGCGAATGCGTGTATCAGGCTCTAAAAAAAATGGTGGCCAAGATTCCTGATGTCTGGGAAACGAGTGATTTGAAGCGTCTGGCGAAGACGCTGATGACCGTTCCAAGAGCCGTTGAACTGGGCTTGCCAGTGGTGATCGACGCAGTCGTCGTGACGGAGCAGTTTCACGAGGCAGTCTTGAGAGCATTTGAGACTCTGTTGTGGTGGGGAACTGAAAACGCAGGGAAACCAATTGCGGATCTGGTTGTTGATACCGATTTCCGCAAAGCGTCGGACTTGTGCCGGGAAACTGCCCAAAAGTTGCGTGAATTTCGTGATCGCTGCGAGCGACTTGATGTTCGTGATGCCATTGAAAGCATGACCGGGTTTTGTTTCCAAATCGACGGCTGCCATTCAGAACGCGACATTGTAACTGCATTGTTGGATCGGCACCACAAGGTCCAATCGGGAAAAGTGGATGGCGGAATGCCAAAACGCGACTGGATTGGTTGGGATACAAATAGCTTATTGCGTCCATCGCCTCGCTTTCAGCGGAAGGATCGGCCAGCACTTGCCGATGGCGAATCGCTGACGCATCCATATCGGTTCGAACCGTTTGTCTTCATGCTCCGTGAGAACGATGAGCTTACCCAGAATTAACCAACGACGAGAGCCAGAAATATGGAACGAACGAACCGCCTAATCGACTATTACCTGCCGCCCGTTGAGGGGTTCGTGCTGGAATCGATGGTTGCGACGACCTATCAGGTCGATTTCGAGTTCCTCGAAGAAGAGCTTTTGGCTGTTGCATTCGGTGTGCGTTCGCCGATCAGCCGTCTCAAGGCATTTCGCTCAGAGTTGGAACGGAAGCTGCAAAAGGCCGAAGTTTCAGTGCTGTATGACCTCAGCGGTTGTGAGCGATTGGCTCGACTTTCACCCCGCGTCGACGCTATCCCCATATCGGCGCGCAAGCTGCACTCCAAGATCTCCCTTCTGATGTGGGTTCGCGAAGACCGCATGGGTGGTGGGAAACCTGATCGCAGGATGCGTTTGATCGTTGGATCGGCCAATCTCACCCGGCAGGGTTTCCGGCAAAACTACGAGTGCGTCGTGTCGATTGATTTTGGTGGAAGGAACACCTCCTCGAAATCCCTGCTGATGAAAGCTATCGGCCTTGTTCAGCAGATTGCTGCCGAATCAAAAAGTCCTCAGCTTGCGAATCAGCTTATGGCGTTCAAAACCTATGCGGCTCTTCTCCCCGATGGGACTACTGGTGCTGAGGATCCGGTGGCATTGGTCGCCGCCGCTGAAGTTGTTTCAACCGTCCGTGAATTGTGGGAGAAAATCTCGCCGAAAGCTCCAGAAACCGTGACTGTGGTTTCGCCATTCTGGGCTGAGGGAACTACGGCGGCCGAGGCCCTCTCAGACCTGTTTCAGCAATTTGGTCTTCCGGCTAACATAGAGCTGGTGTGTCGTGGCGAGTGGTCGCCGGACGGTAAGACACGGCTACCTGTGTTTGATAGAAGTGTGGCGATGGAACTCAAAAAACTGATCAGCAGCCGTCTGTATCTTCGTGCCGCACTACCAGACGCAGGAGACCAGCAGTCTTCCGCGAGTGCCGAAGAAATCGGTGATGAAACGGAAGATAAAGAATTCGCAGCCCGATTGGGCAATGGGAATCACACTTCATTCGAGAACCAACGTGCCCTGCACGCCAAGGTGATTCTTGTAGATGGAAAGGAGGGAAGCGTTCTGTATGCTGGTTCATCCAACTGTACCCGCCGTGGATTGGGCCTTGGTGGTCCATCAAATTCAGAGGCAGGGTTCGTATACCGCCTCACGCCACGCCAAAGAAAGCAACTCGTCGGCTTGTTGGCATTTGCTGGTCCGGCAACCGAGGTCCACGCCGACCGTGTTCCAGCAACTGCGCAGCCAACCGACGATGAAGAGGCTTTTGTTCCGACATTTCTGGCGGAAGTTATAGCCTCGGGATCAATGGTCACAATTCATTTTCGGGATGTGGTTCCGCCTGATCTCGTCCTGCTGATGCCCATCCCCGCAAGGGTTGGTGATGCCGGATACTGGTTCTTGTTTGAAGCTGATCCCCTCAAAGAAAGTCCGCCTGACGCCACCACGCTGGACCTAAAGACATGTCAGAAATGTGACGACCAGCTAAAGCCACTTCCAACCGATTCATCCTGCCAACAGAACCAGCCTCACGTATTTATCGAAGCTCGCTGGCAAGGTCATTCCGCCACCTTCCCTGTTAGGTTTGACGACAAGGCACAACTTCCGTTGCTCCTTGTGGGTCGAAAACCCACAGAAGGAGAATTGATCGAATACTTTTTGTTTGGCACGGAACCGGAAGATGGGGACGATGGAAATGGCTTGACGGGTGACGGAACAAAAGGACCAAAGCCCGACGCCCCAATTGATACCAGCCGAATCCTTGCATACTTCATCCGCCGTTTTGTGCAGGCAATCCCCGGCATTGAGATCGAGATTCGCCGAGCAGGATACTCCCGTGCATCACTTGATGCGGTGCTGCGAGGCCCCATCAGTCCGCTGGAATTGGCAGAACGGGCCTATATCAGTCTCAATCGCCCTCCGACGCACAACGAGCCGCAGAAGAGTCCAACCGCTGTCGGATTCCAATTGACGGAAATCCTCGCCGCCCTGCTTCGTTCCAAGGAACTTATCTCTGATTCCGAGTTGCAGGCGTGTTTCGATCCCGTCATTTTGCGTTGCAAGGAAATGTTGAGCACGCTTGTTTCAGAGCAGGCGGAACTGCAATCTCAAGGATTTCGCCTCTATCAATCAACTATTTTGGGAGATTCCCCATGAAGATGTCCCCAGATATTGACCTCAGCCCTTCATTGCGTAAGGTCTTCGGCAACAAAGGAGACTTCACCCAACAAATCGCGCAGGGTTCTGCGCGACAGTCTGAAACGGCAAACGCCATCCTTCGGCGGTTCTTCGCTACACAAGAACGTGAACGGCGTGAGTTGATGATCCTCGCCGACGAAGTGGGCTTAGGGAAGACATACGTGGGGCTTACTGTTGCGGTCTCAATGCTGGACGCAATTCGTCGTGGTGAGTCACCCGATGGCCTTCCGGCAAATAAGCCCGTAGTGCTGGTGTTGACCCCCACGAATGATGCCTTGTTCAACAAGTGGATGCGGGAAGCGGAGGCATTCAAGACTAATTGTGTCCGAAATGATGGCGACCTAGACTGGCTTCAGATCCGCTCCCCAATCGAGAATAGCAGCAAGTCTGGAAATGTGGTCAACCTCACGGCGCAAATGCGTGATGCGACTCGCGCCAAACCCATGCTGCTCATTGCAAAGCAAAGTGTGTTCGGTGCAGCCCTCCATGATCGAGACCTGTGGAGGAAACGAGGATTGGCCGCAATCTTTCGCCACTTTCACACTCCAACGGACATCCGCCGATTCTGGTGCCGAAAGGGCAAGGTGTTCGACAAATATGGCATTCCTGAACTGAAAGAACTGCTCGACCTGCGGAGTTCGGGCCATCTGTGGGATGATCCTAATTCGCCGGACTTGGAAAAAGCTTTCGCCCGAGCCCTGAGTAACAATCCTCGGGTCACAGAACGGCTGAAAATTGCCCTGAACGAAACTAGAGAAACTGATGAAGACACCCTCTCAGGTCTTCTCGATGACCTGGCCCGTTATGCACTGGTAACGGATTGGCCCCAGTTTCCGTTGGTCATTATTGACGAGGTTCACGGATTCAAGAATGAAAAGGTCCAGTCTAGGAAAAACTTAGAAGCATTCGTATCGGGAAAGGTTTGTCGCTTGCTAGGCTTATCGGCCACACCGTTTCAACTTCGACATGACGAACTCTTGAGCTTGCTCAAGTTACGTGGCGTCTTATCGCTGCCCAAAGAACGCACCGTCCAGCTTGATGAGGCCGCATTAAGTTTGAGCGTCGCAATGGAAGGCGCTCGAGATTCCGGCGAGATCTTTCGTCGAAACTGGAAAGGGCTCCAACACGTCGACCAGAGCGTTGTCGCTGAAACATGGAAAGCGGTCATGAGTGCAGCCGAATCTGAACGGCAGGAGTTGGCCGTTCAGATTCGTCCGCCACGAGTTTCACATGCCATCATTGCGGCAATGGACCTCGAACGACGAAACGCCGCATTGCGGGAACACCTCCGCCCCTTCGTGATCCGCCATCAACATCCGCGCGGTTATCGAGAACACTTCGTTGGGAATCAAGCAGCGCTGACCGGCAACCAGGGAAGTCCGATATTCAGTTGGTCGCCTGGCATGGAAGTGCGGGGTAACGATGAACTCCCGCAATACCTGATGATGCGAGCCGTTGCATTGGTAAAAGAGGAAAAAGGGTTGCCGAGTTTGGGTGCGGAATTGACGGGAAGTTACCGCCATTTGGTTGAAACGGCCGCTGTATGGAAGAAGCTTGCCCAAGCCAAAAATCCGCTCCTTCGAAAGTATCGGAGCATCCTCGAAGAAATGATTGGAAAACGCGCAGATGACTTCGACCCCGACAGTAATCATCTCAAAGTTCAAGCAACGGTACAGCGTGCGATGGAGTTTTTTAAACAAGGCCAAAAATCTTTGGTTTTCTGCGTCCACACAAAGACTGCCGAGGCTGTTTGCGATCAGCTTCGAGTGGCTATCAAAAATCATCTTGACGAAATTAGGAACGGTGTTTTTGGCGGAGCCCCGGCTTTCGAAAACTTTCGCCGTCGTTTTTTTAATCGACGCGAACCACTCTTTTCACTGATACAGGATCACCCGTTGCTTGGGGAACTTCCAGAAGGAGGCATCGGAGTTAGACAACAACTTGCCCTTAAAGTTGAGCACCTTCGGCAAGTAGCAACCCTGCTTGTGGCGCAGGGTGAGTATGCGGATTCGGATAAGCCCGATCGACGACTCATCCTGGCGGCGACCGAGCAAGTTGCAGTGAATTGGTGGCGTGATTTTCCAGATGGGACAAAGTGGTTGGGAGAGACCCTGCAGAGTTGTCCTGAACTTGAAGAGCGAATTGCTAATTTAAGTTGGCTGGAAGCACGGGAACCGTTATCGCGAAGGGAACGATCTGTTCGTGTAAAACCAGCCTCGGATCCTGAAGCTGGAGAGCAGGCGAGCGATCCGCTCGAAGCTGAAGAATCCGATAGTGATGTCCAAACAGGCAGGAACAATGGCTCGGTTGAAAAGGCAGTCGATTCGTGGGTTCGTAGACTCCGCGAAGATGCGATTGGGCAGATTATTGTTCCATATTTTCGAGACGGGCTGATTGAAGCCGTTGATGGTCTTCAGCCGCTTTTGGCCGAGCATCACCGGGGGCTGTTGGCAAAGTTTAATCTGGAAACACGAGCGGTTGCTGGGCAAGTATTCCGCCGTATTCTTATGGCCGAGGAGTTTCTACTACGCTACCTTACTGATGTCGAAAAGGACAAAACGGAGCGCTGGGGTGACTACTTGTCAGAAGGATATACCAAACCGCTTAAGGGTCATTTCGAATCACTGCGGGATCGCGTCAACGCCTATTTGGAGACGCTTGTTCGCGCCCGCAAGAACCATCCATTGCTGTCGGGCTACTATGCGGGGGCTGAGAATCGCAATGTCGTTCAGCTTGTAAAAGGTGACACTCAAAACCGTGATCGCTATTTCCTTGGATTCAACACGCCATACCGGCCTGAGATCCTTGTTTCCACTTCGGTTGGGCAGGAAGGCATTGACCTTCACCGCGAGTGCCGTCATGTGATTCACCACGACCTGTGCTGGAATCCGGCGACGATTGAGCAACGCACTGGACGAGTTGATCGGATCGGCAGCAAGGTTGAGCGCGAGCGCATGAGAGTCCAAGATGGGGAAGGACCGACACTTGAGATCGCTGTCCCATATCTCGCAGCAACTTATGATGAACGCATGTTTGAAGAACTTTATCGGCGTGCCCAATTATTTGAAGTAACGCTTGGAGGTGAAATGCGTGTTGAAGGTCGCCTTGATCCTGAGCATATTGAATTAGAACGAACGAATCGTGAAAAACTTGGCATTGGAAACGATGACGAAGATATTGGCGTTGAATCTGATGAGTCTGTTGTTGTCGATCTTCCCACTGACATGATTGAGCGACTTCGAGTCGATTTATCTGTGTGGAAGCCGTGATTGCCACCGTGCGCATGAGCGGTCTTATTGGTTCATTCTAAAGGTGGTTTTTCAAAGAGAGGTTAAGGAAAACCGAAACTGAAAGGCTCCAAGGATCAGAATGCTGGTTTTAGGGCAAGCTATAGCCTTAGCAAAACAAAGCCAAAACTAGTAAAAATGACCGGGTGTAATATCGTCGATAATCCAGATCCCTCTGTTTTTATTTGTATTTAAAATAACATAGTCACTCTTAGTTAACTCAATTGTGAGGTAGAAAGTAAAACGGGGAATTTTATAAGTGGTGACAACTTACGGCCCTGCGCAACCTTTTGGCTTAAGTTAAGGATAAAAGCTACAAATATTTTGTTTTGATTATGTTGTGCGATATGACAGACTTCCTTATCTGCAAGACAAAATCTCCGGGAGTAAGTTCGATGAATCGAATCCTATTTAAGCACATCAAGCTGCATTTTTTGTTAATTGTTTTCATATTAATGTGTAATAAATCTTTAAAGGCGCAAGACTTTGTGCTTCGTGAACACCTTGGGAGAAATTGGACCCATGA
>JAPLPA010000307.1 GCA_026400415.1 Afipia sp.
GCGTTGTTGTCGGTGCCAGCGCGGGTGCATTTGACGCGACCTATTCGCTGCTTGAATTGGGACCGGCTACGCGAGCCCGCGTCGTCGGCGCCTGCCATCCTGCCTTGAAAAATTTCGATATCGCTGGATGGCGCGCCGGCAAACCGCTTTGTCCGGTCGGTCCTATGTATAGCGAGCTGCTCAACCAGACCGTCGATGCCGCCGCCCTTGGGCGGCTAAAGGCGTTGACGGACCTGCAGATTGCAATTGCGCGCTTACCGCACCGCCTATCTCCAGTTCTCGGTGCATCGATCGGCATCGGGGCCTATCAGATCGAAAAGCAAATGTTTCATCCGGTGCATCCGCGATTTGGCCGGGCACTTGGTTTTCGGCCGGAATTCATTGCAGCGCGCGGATTGGAGAACCCACAGCAATTTCACGATGCGCTCATGGCCAGTAGCGGCGTGCCACCATTCATGCCGTTGACCTTCATCCGCGGTGCGCCTGCGTTCGACGGCGGTCTCGTCGATAACGTACCGATCGAGCCCATTGAGTTGATTGAGCAGAACGGGGGCCGCACGCTGGTATTGCTTACGCGTGTTTACAAAAACGTCCCTTCCGTAAAAGGGCGGACTTACGTCCAGCCCTCGCAGAAGATCAGTATCGGCCAGTTCGACATCACAAACCCGCAAGGAATTCAGGACGCATTCGAGCTTGGTCTCCACGATGGCCACGCTTTCGCGGCGAGGCTCGGGCGTTAATTTGACCTCTCTTCTCAGAAATTGAATTGCCACTCATTCTTTATTATGCAGTTTTGTCATACAAAATTTTTATTTCGAAGCATTTCAAACTATGCCTAAAGGTTGAAATGCCGACGATCGCCTGGCGCAATTTGCCGAATCAGGTTGAATTGCTTGCTCAGAGATTTTTTTAACTATCTGATATACTTGATTTAAATCGCACTTACCACTGTTTGGCTGAATGGTGGGCAGTCGTAAGGTTGGGATATATGAAGACTTAATCATTTCTTATGATTGCCATGCGCAAACCATCTAGCCGCATCGCAGCATTTGCACTGCAGAGGTGGCCAGCCATGCTCTATATTGGTTTCAACGATTCAAACTTTCCAAGTGTTGAATCGAGCTTTCGAAGGAGACTACCATGTTGCTCTCATTTATCCGTGCCATCCAGGCGTTCCGTGATTACCAGCGCAATGTCGCTGAGCTGTCGCAGTTGAGCGATCGCGAACTGGCCGATATCGGGCTTGACCGTTCGGACATCCAGCGCGTTGCCGCTGGTGCCTACACCGGCTAATTGCGTCACCTGCCAAGACTGAATTCGATTGCGCCCGCATCACGCGGGCGTTGTCGTGTCGGGGGTCATGCGTTGCGCTGCTCCCGCTCTGGCTCTAACTGTGAGCCATGGCAATCTCCCCTACATCGTCGGAACCCATCCATGTCGTCGGCGGCGGCCTCGCCGGTTCCGAAGCCGCCTGGCAAATCGCTCATGCGGGCATCGATGTGGCGCTGCACGAAATGCGCCCTCACCGCACGACGGACGCACACAAAACCGACAGCCTCGCCGAGTTGGTCTGTTCCAATTCATTTCGCTCGGATGATGCCGCCAACAACGCCGTCGGCCTGCTCCACGCCGAACTACGCAAGCTCAACTCGCTGATTATGAAAAGCGCCGATGCTAACCAGGTACCGGCCGGTGGGGCACTCGCTGTCGACCGTGATGGCTTCGCGGACGCCGTCAGCGCCGCGCTTGCCGCTCACCCGCGCATTGAAATTCACCGCGAGGAAATCGCGGGATTACCGCCCGCCGACTGGCAAAGCGTCATTGTCGCCACAGGCCCGCTGACATCGCCCGCTTTGGCCGACGCGATCCGACGTCTTTCCGGCGAAGACGCGCTGGCTTTTTTCGACGCAATCGCCCCCATAGTGCATAAAGACTCGATCGACATGGACATAGCGTGGGTTCAGTCGCGCTACGACAAAGTCGGCCCCGGCGGCACCGGCGCGGACTACATCAATTGCCCGATGACACAAGAGCAATACGACGCCTTCATCGACGCGTTGATTGCAGGCGACAAAACCGACTTCAAGGAATGGGAAACCAATACACCCTACTTCGACGGCTGCCTGCCGATTGAAGTGATGGCCGAGCGCGGCCGCGAAACGCCTCGCCACGGCCCGATGAAGCCCGTCGGCTTGACCAATCCGCGCGATCCAACCGTGAAGCCCTACGCTATCGTCCAGCTGCGTCAGGACAACAAGCTCGGCACGCTCTACAACATCGTGGGCTTCCAGACCAAACTGAAATACGGCCCGCAGACGGGCGTGCTGCGCATGATCCCCGGACTTCAAAATGCGGAGTTCGCGCGGCTCGGTGGACTTCACCGCAACACGTTTTTGAATTCACCAAAGCTGCTCAACGAAACATTGCAACTGCGCGCCGAACCGCGATTGCGATTTGCCGGACAGATGACCGGCTGCGAAGGCTATGTGGAATCCGCCGGCATCGGTTTGCTCGCAGGATTGTTCGCCGCATCCGGCGCGCGTGATGCCTTGCTCGCGCCGCCGCCAGCAACAACTGCGCTCGGTGCATTGCTTGCACACATCACGGGTGGACACATCGAAACCGTCGATGCTGGTCCGCGTTCTTTTCAGCCGATGAACATCAATTTCGGGTTGTTTCCGCCGCTGGCAAATGCACCGACAAAAAAGCCGGATGGCTCACGGTTGCGCGGCAACGAAAAGACGATTGCGAAGAAACAGGCCATGAGCGCGCGTGCGCTGGCCGATCTGGATCGCTGGATCGCCGATCACCTACAAACCGCTCGCGCAGCTTAGGTTTTCGGCCAAAGTGCGCTTTGCCCCGCACGCAATGGCGAAACGGTGACGGACTTGGAATCGAAGGGCGAAAACGCGGCGGGATTGCAACGCGCAGGCGGATTTCGATTCATTCGGTCGAGTTAACTTGACACACTTGTTCCGAATTCAAATTCACTGCGTTGCGAGCCTATCCGCCGACGGCATTCCCGTCCTTGATTGAGCAGGACGCGCTGCCGACCGTACTCGATGTCAATTTATATTCGCTACCGTTCAACCCGGTGTAAGTCGGCGACGAAGATGACTTTCCGATTGTCTGTGTGAGCGAACAACTCGCAAAGCTCGCATCGAATGTCACGACGGAGCGTCTGACGATACCACCAAAGTCCTGATGGCTCACGACCGTGCCACCTTGAAATTGCGTGGACCCCTCATCATCAGGGCTGTGCAATTTCTGATGGAATTGAACGTTACTGCGAGAGTCTCCCATACCCTTCAGTCGGTAACGCACGAACGGACGGCCTGTCGAACTCACATAGATCAGCTTTTCACCGATATATGCATTGGAGCCGTTCGCATGACCCACCAGCGATTCAAAACCCAGCGCCTCTCCCCATGTGAGACTGATCGTCTTGTTGAAGAGCTGTTTCGGAAAGGCGTCGGCGTTGGCGGGGCCCGCGAAAATAGCGAGTGAGGCAAAAAGGATAAAAAGACCGAACATGTTACGACCCTTTACGTCCGATAGTCTTCCTGACGTCCAACAGAAGCCGAATGTGTAGAAGCAACTTTCGGAATATCGTAATCACAAGTTTGCGCGCGCTGCGCGCCACAGCGTCCACAACACCGCGAGGCGCGACATCAACGGAGGTTCGAACGGACTAGATTTTTCAAGCTGTAACAAAACGCGAGCGACTTGCGCGAGTGGCAAGAAGGCAGCACGCGCAGACGGCGGCAGACCGGTGAGCATCCCCATTGCCTGATCGCGTTGCGAACATGCTTCGCGGCGCAAATGCGAAAGCGCCTCCCGCAAGCCCGCGCTTTGCTGCCGCAGAAACACTTCCTCGGTCACGACATGATGAACTTGCAGCAAGTCGCCGGGCAGATAAAGCTGCCTTCGCGCGGCGTGCATCGGTAGCGAGAGCATAATTTCAGTCAAACCGTCTGCGATACCCGCATGTTCGGCGAGGCGTTCAACGTCGGCAAAGTTCGCGCCCAAAACCGTCGCTCGCAACCGATACATCGCTGCCGATGTGTCGCGACAATGCGCCTCGAGCGCCGCCATGTCGGGCATCGGGTCGTCGTAAATATCGAACACATGCGCGTCGATCAGGCGAACCAGCGACGCAACCGGCAGATCGTAGTGTGCAATAGCCTTGAGCAATTCGGCAGCGACAGGATTGGCTTGCGCGTCCTGCGCTGTCGCAGCACCCTCTCCCGTCAGCACATCGCGCCACCATTGCAGACGGATTTCCCCCGGCAGCGGCTGGCTGATGTGGTCGCGGACTTGCGACACCTCAACATTGAACGCGGCCAACGCCAGCCAGGCACGGCGCTGCTCGGGCGAGACGAACAGGCTTGCGGCGTAAGCGTTGAAATCCCGCGCGCGTGCGAGGTCCGCACAAAAAGCCTGAGCGCTGCGGTCGTCGGCGCTCATGGCACGGCGATCAGTGCTGCGGCCACACGCCGCCGCTCGCTGATCATCACATTGTAAGTTCGCACCGCCGGGCCGGTCTGCATCGTATCGAGAACGATATTCACTTTGCGAAGCGCCTCGCGCAGCGACGCCGGCGCAATCCAGATGTTCATTCCGGTCCCGATGAGAAGCGTGTCGATTTGCTTTGCACCTTCGAACACCATCGCCAAAGATGCTTGATCGATATTGCTGGGGTCCGAAATACTCCACGCCCAGATCGCATCCGGCAAGCACAACAGCGATCCGCGATGCGACATTTCATCGAACCGGAAGCCGCTATTGCCATAGGCTTCGATTTGCGCGGATCGCGGAAGGTGAAGCCTGTTCGGCTCCATTCTCAGGGCTTCGACGGCTTGTCGTCGTCAGCGCCGCCACGGTTGAGCCCAACGCCGAGATAGATCAGCAACGGAGCCGCAATGAAGATCGACGTATAGGTGCCGACCAGCACGACGCCAAACATCATCGTCGCAGTGAACGAGTGGATCGCCTTGCCGCCGAACAGCAACAGCGCGAACAGCGCCAGCGTGACCGTGACGTGCGTGATGATCGAGCGCGACAGCGTCGAATTGATCGACGTATTGAGCAAGTCCGTCATCGGCATTTTCTTGTACCGCCGCAGCATTTCGCGGATACGGTCATAGATCACGACCGTATCGTTGAGCGAATAACCCAGAATGGTGAGCAGCGCGGCGATACTCGTGAGATCGAAATCGATCTGCGCGATCGACATAAAGCCGACAGAAAGCCGATGGTAAGCACGATGTCGTGGATGTTGGCGATCATCGCGCCGAGCGCGAACTGCCACTCAAAACGGAACCAGAGATAGATCAGAATGCCGAAGATCGCAAAAATGAGGCCGAGGACGCCGTATGCGAGAAGTTCGCTGGAAACGCGCGGGCCGACGACTTCGACGCGGCGATAATCGACACTGTCGCCAAGCGCGCCGCGCACTTTTTGAACGGCTGCCTGCTGCGCGGCATCGCCGCCCGGCTGTTCGGCCAGCCGAATAAGCACGTCGGCAGGACCACCAAACTGCTGCAACTGCACGTCACCAAGACCCAGCGTGCTGAGCTTTGAGCGCAAGTCGGCGATATCCGCGGGACCGGATTTCGACTGAACTTCCAGAAGTGTGCCGCCTTTGAAGTCGATGCCGAAATTCAGCCCGTGAGAGAAATAAAGCGCGATGGCCACGATCGACAGCACGGCGGAAATCGGAAAACTGATGCGCCGGAAACGCATGAAATCGAAATTGGTATCGTCGGGAACGATGCGCAACGCCGGGATCACACCGTAGATGCTGAGCACCGTCAGCACGACGATAAAGATGGCAAGGCCAATGATGATTGTTTGAGTCATATCTCTATCTTACATCGGCACGGTTTGCGGGCGCTTCCAGATGCCGATGCCGAGCGTCACGGCAAAGCCGCGCACCGGGCCGGTGCCGATGTAGAACAGCACCACGGCTGCAATGAACGTCGTGATGTTGGAATCCAGAATGGTCGAAAGCGCGCGGCTGAAGCCGGCATCAATCGCAGAGATCGCGTTGCGGCCTCCGCGCACTTCCTCGCGGATGCGCTCATAAATCAGCACGTTGGAGTCGACCGCGATGCCGACTGTCAGCACGATGCCGGCAATGCCTGGCAGCGTCAGCGTTGCATTGAGCAGCGACAGCATACCGAAGATCATCGCAACGTTGATGGCGACCGCCACGTTGGCGAAAAATCCAAACAGCCGATACGTCAGCAGCATGAACACGACGACGAGCACCGAGCCCACATAGGACGCAAGCTCACCGGCTGCGATCGAATCCGCACCAAGACCGGGACCGACCGTGCGCTCCTCGATGATCGTCAGCGGCGCCGGCAGCGCGCCCGCGCGGAGCAGAATGGCAAGATCGTTTGCACCCTGCACTGTGAAGCTGCCGGAAATCTGGCCGGAGCCTTGTGTAATTGGCTCACGAATGACGGGTGCAGAAATTACTTCATTGTCGAGCACGATGGCGAAGGGTTGCCCGACATTCTCCAAGGTCGCCTGCGCGAATTTTCGCGCGCCCGACGTATTGAACCTGAAACTGACGATCGGCTCAGAGGTGCGTTGATCGAAACCCGGTTGTGCGTCGGTCAGATCACCGCCGGATACCAGCACCTGCTTCTTCACCACATATGGCGTCTTCGGCGCTTCGACGCCGCGCAGCACTTCCGAATCCGGAGGTGCGCGACCTTGAAGTGCCTGATCCGGCGACACGGTGGAATCCACCAGGCGGAAATCCATCTTGGCGGTCTTGCCGAGAATTTCCTTCAGCCGCGTCGGGTCTTGCAGACCCGGGACCTGAACGAGAATGCGATCGGATCCCTGGCGCTGGATCAGCGGCTCGACCGTGCCGAGTTCGTTGACGCGCTTTTCGATGATCTGAATCGACTGCTCAACCGCCTGACGGACGCGCTCGGTGATGGCGGCCGGCGGCAATGTCATGCGTATCGACCCATTGCCCGCGTCGGAGACGTCGACGGTGCGCTGGCCGCTGGTGCCGGCCAGACCGGACAACGGTTGCGCCAGTTCGCGCAGCTTTGTCAGCGCGGTCGCGGTATCGGTCGTGTTGGTGATGCGAACGTCGACGCCTTCGCCCCTCACGGCGAGACCCGTATAGGGAATTTTCGCATCGCGCAGCACGCGCCGAACATCGTCGCGAACCTGATCGAGTTTGTCTTTCTTGACCGAAGCTGAATCGACCTCGAGCAGGATGTGCGACCCGCCCTGCAGATCGAGACCGAGCACGACATGTCGCTGCGCCCATTTCGGCCAGCTCTTGACGGTCGCCTCGGGGAAAAAGTTCGGCACCGCGCAAAGGCATACGATGAGAGCGGTCAAAATAACCGCTATCGCCTTCCATCGCGTGAAATAGAGCATCGGAATGATCCGTCAGAAATTCAAAATGGAGGCAGCCTTACTCAGGCGGCATCATCCTTGGCCGGCTCACCCTTGGTGCGAACGCCGGAGATCATCTGGCGCATCTGGCGAATCTTCACGCCGTCGGCGATTTCCATTTCGACCTGATCGTCATCGACCACCTTGGTGACTTTGCCGACGAGGCCGCCATTGGTCACGATGGTGTCACCGCGGCGAATGTTCTTCACCAGTTCCTGATGGTCCTTGAGCTTCTTCTGCTGAGGTTTCAGAATCAGGAAATACATGATGACGAAAATCAGCGCGAACGGCAGCAGCGACATCAACATGCTGTTGGTGTCGCCAGCAGCACCGGCAGCCTGAGCAAAAGCAGGGGTAATCAGCATTCTGGGGGTCCTTAACGAGGGCGCGCACGCGCCTTAAAAACGCGGCTGGGAGTGGCCGTTTTGGCCGAATTTGCGCGGACTATAGCGGCGGTTACCCTAAAAGCAACGCTGCCTCGGACGGGCGTTCCGGTGGCTTGCGGCGGCCCATACGGCTCGCATAGGGTGCGCGCCAAAGGTGGTCATCATGCCCAAAAAACCTGCCAAAAACGGCTCTAAAGCCGCCCCAAAAGCTGCCGCCAAGGGTGCCGTAAAGGGCGCGGCAAAACGTCCCGCGACCGGCGCTTTCGACGAGCGCACGATCCGCGCACTGGAAAGCATCGCGGCCAGCCTTGCGGCCTCTTCCATGGCGGCCACCAAGCCTGACGCCCTGAAGGCCGCCGACGCTTTCGTCTGGCACCCGGACGGCCGCCTGATGCCGGTCCCCAAAGTGAGCCGCGTCGATCTCGGCCTCCTCAAAGGCATCGACCGCATGCGCGATATTCTGATCGAAAACACCGAGCGCTTCGCCAAAGGTCTTCCGGCCAACAACGCGCTCTTATGGGGCGCGCGCGGCATGGGCAAGTCGTCGCTCGTCAAAGCGGCGCATGCATCCGTCAACGCGCAGGTCAAAGGCAAACTGAAGCTGATCGAAATTCACCGCGAGGACATCGAGAGTCTGCCGCTGCTGATGTCGCTGCTACGCAGTTCCGAATTTCATTTCATCGTGTTCTGCGACGACCTGTCGTTCGACGGCAATGACGCGTCGTACAAATCGCTCAAGGCCGTTTTGGAAGGCGGCATTGAGGGACGTCCCGACAACGTCATCCTCTACGCAACGTCAAACCGCCGTCATCTGCTCGCCCGCGACATGATCGAGAACGAACGCTCGACCTCGATCAATCCGGGCGAAGCCGTGGAGGAAAAAGTCTCACTGTCGGATCGCTTCGGCCTTTGGCTCGGTTTTCACAAATGCAGCCAGGACGAATATCTCGACATGGTGCGCGGCTATTGCAAACATTTCGGCGTCAAGATTTCCGACGCCGAACTTGAACGCGAGGCGCTCGAATGGTCCACCACGCGCGGCGCACGTTCGGGCCGCGTCGCATGGCAGTTCACGCAGGAGCTTGCGGGACGGCTGGGTGTGCGGATGAAATGACGGAGCGGCTGGAATTTGGCCGTCGCTAGAATTCCCATTTGTCGGATAGATTCATCGGCATCCGAGGCGGATGCGCCTCCGAATATTTTACACCGCGAAGCGCGAGTTCTCTATCGAGCCGAGTTTGCTTGGACTTCGCAACTGATCGCCTGACGGCAGACCAAATCTTATGAACGGCAATCGCCATTCCATCACGATAACCAACTATGTGGATCTTTTGATGGGTTAGCCAATATGCACTGTGGGCTTGCGGTTGTCTAAAATGAAAAGCGTGACGCATGGTCGTCTCCTTTGAGCGGCCAATATGTGCGTCGTCGCATAAGCATTCTGTACGAAAGAGTCCGCTCACGAATAAACAATGTATAAAGGCCGCCTGAACTGGCGGCCTTTGCTTTCGATTCCGATAAAATGCGAGCTCTACGCCCCGCCTAGAAACTGGTTCGGATCGACGGCGGTTGATCCTTTACGGATCTCGAAATGGAGTTGCGGCGACCCCACCTCGCCCGTCTGACCCGATTTGGCAATGATCTGGCCGCGCTTGATGCTATCGCCACGCTTCACCATCAGTTCACTCGCGTGGGCATACGCGGTGACATAACCGTTGGAGTGCCGCACCAGTATCAGATTGCCATAGCCCTTAAGTTCGTTTCCCGAATACGCAACAACGCCGTCTTCTGCGGCTTTGATCGGCGTTCCTTCCGGCACAGCAATGTTGATGCCGTCGTTTTGTTTTCCGTTGGTCTTTGCGCCGTAATTGGTGACGACTCGCCCGCGCGCGGGCCAGCGGAATGTGGGCAGGGCGTTGGTGGCGTCAGCCGTCTTGACCGGCGATTCTGCAACTTCAGGCGCTGTCTTTTCGTTGGCCAGTGCTGCCTTCTGAGGCGGCTCCGTCGTTGCAATAGCAACGGGTTTCGTCGCTACCGGCGGCGACACCATCGCCTGCTTCGTTTGCTCGGGAGCAATCGCTGGCGCAGCGGCGACTTGTCCGCCGGGAACCTTGATCTTGGTGCCGATCTTCAGTTGCGCGTTGGTCGGCAAATTGTTGGCAGCAGCAAGCTGCGTCGTCGTGATGTGATTACGGCGCGCGACGTTGCTCAGCGTATCGCCGGGATTGACCACGTGAACGCTGGACGGCAGTGGACCCGCTGCGCGCGTTGCAGGCGCAGTCGACATCACCGGTGCCTGAGATTGCGCGAGGCGCTTCGGAATGATGAGCTGCTGTCCAGGCTGCAGGACGCGCGGCCCGCCATAGCAGGCACGTTGTAACGCCTGGAAATGATCTCCAGCGTGTCGGAGGTGCCGACGATGATGGTTGTGGCGCCTTCGCGGCTATAGGCATGCGTTGCTGCGACCGACGGCGGCGTGACGCTGCCAGTGGATTCGATCGGCGACGATGTCGGCGGCGAATAGGATGCAAGCCCGCGTCCGCCACCGGAAGGAGCAGCCGAACCTGACGGATACGACAAAGGCGCGGAAACGACAGGCGCGGAATTGGCGCTGTAGCGCGGGCGATTATACTGCGGAAGCTCACGCGGCTGCTGCTGCACGGAGCCGGTCGTTTCATTCTTGGAGGCAAATGGATTCGACCAGTCCTTGAACGGGCTCGACCACTGTGGCGATGGATTGTTGGTGAAGCGAGAGTTCGTGTCGGCGCTGCATCCAGCGAAGCCAAGGGACACGACTGCCAGAACCGCAAAACGCGGAGCATGACGCGAGCTAGTCAACTCGGCGAAGCGGGGCATGGTTACTCACTCGTACGCAACTGGCACAAATTTGAGTAAACACACCGCGAGTAAATAACTCTTTAATTCGCCGAATTTGCGTTTGGTGACAAAGGGTAAACCATGTTCAAAGCTCGCGCGCGACGCCCCGCAATGCCGGCACGAAGCGCACGGCGAGAAGCTCCTGACGCGCGAAGCTATCCCCGCTCCGCTTGAATCGCATCAGGACCTGGCTGCCGTCATGCGGGCCGACGGGTGCGATCAAAATGCCGTCCTCCTCGAGCCGCTGCAGCAGAGTATGCGGCACTTCCTCCATCGCGGCCGTGACGATGATCCGGTCGAAGCTGCCGAGATTGGCGGGAACGTCGTATCCGTCTCCGAGAATGACCTCGACATTGTCGTAGCCCAAATCTGAAAGCTCCAGCTGCGCGCGATCCGCAAGCGTGCGAAAGCGCTCCAGCGTCAAAACCTCACGGCAGAGCCGTGACAGAATGGCCGCCTGATAGCCCGAGCCCGTACCGATCTCCAACACCCGCATCGCGGGCTTCAATTGCAGTTGTTCGGTCATGTAGGCGACGACAAAAGGCTGGCTGATGGTCTGCCCGCAGGCGATGCCGAGCGCCGTATCGCGATACGCCTCATGACGATCGAGCGACGACACGAAGCGCTCGCGCGGCACGTCCCCCATCGCCTTCAGCACCGATTGATCGCTGATCCCGCGCTGGCGCAGGTTGAGCTGAAACTGCATCTTTTCCGGCGGCGGAGGCTTTTGCGGCGGCATGACGACAGTGATCTCGCGAAGTAATTTGGACAATTGAGTAGCATTGATCGATGAGGACAAATGCGCTCTTGGCCCAATTATGAACGGCCTTTTGGCAACGGGAACCCATTTGCTTGGTGCAAATTGTCTGACGGGCAATTACGGTATTTCAGCATCATGGTTGCGGCAGAGGGACAAATGTCAGGCATCACGAACGCAGGGTCGCAGCGCTCAGTTCTGCTCGTCGAGGACGAGGTGATGATCCGCATGATGGTCGCCGACATGCTCGACGAACTCGGCTATCGCGTGGCCGCCGAAGCCGGCGACATCGACGAAGCCGTGCGGCTTGTGCAATCGACCGAATTCGACATCGCGATCCTCGACGTGAACGTCAACGGCAAGGTCATTTCGCCGGTCGCCGAAGCTGTGAAGCTGCGCGGACGCCCGTTCGTGTTTGCGACCGGATACGGCTCAGCGGGTCTGCCGGAAAAATTCCGCGACAGCCCGACGCTTCAAAAACCGTTTCAGATGGAAACACTGCGCCGCGCCCTTGAGGATGCGCTTCGGGATGTGGCGGCGTAATTTTAATTAAAGACGCTCACCAGCTTTTTGGAGAACTCCATGTCGGTGCGATCCAGCCGCAACGGCGTCACCGACACGTAGTTGCCTTCGAGCGCTGCCAGATCAGTGCCCTCGCCCGGCGTGTCGATCACGGCGAGCTTTTCGAAGCCGATCCAGTAATACGGATTGCCGCGACCGTCTCGTCTTTCATCCACACGCAGAAATCCCTGATTGCGCTTGCCCTGCCGCGTGACGACGATGCCCTTCACGTCTTCGGGCATGCACGCCGGAAAATTCACGTTGATGACGGTGTCGCGCGGAACGCCGAGCTTCATCACCTTATTGATGACATCAGGGCCGAATTTCAATGCGGTTTCCCACAGCGGCTTGTGTTTGGTCTCGATGGAAAATTCCTGCGATAGCGCGAATGATGGAAGACCCAAGATGGTGCCTTCGAGCGCACCTGCAATCGTGCCGGAATACACCACGTCCTCGGCGACGTTGCGGCCTTTGTTGACGCCGGACAGAACGAGGTCGGGCTTTGAGTCTGCCATCACGTGGCGCGAACCCATGATGACGCAATCGGTCGGCGTGCCTCGGACCGCGAAATGCCGCGGGCCGACTTCGCGCAGCCGCATCGGGTCATTCAGCGACAGCGAATGCGACACGCCCGACTGATCGAGTTCGGGTGCCACGACCCAGACATCGCTGCCGACTTGCTTTGCGATCTCCTCGACAATCTTCAAGCCCGGCGCGTGAATGCCGTCGTCGTTGGTGCATAGAATTCGCATCTTCTTAGTTGTCCTTCGAAATCACTTTGAGACCGCCCATATAGGGCTGCAGAACATCCGGCACGGCGATCGAGCCGTCGGCCTGCTGATAGGTTTCCATCACCGCAATGAGCGCGCGGCCGACAGCGGTGCCCGAACCATTCAGCGTGTGCACAAAGCGCGGCTTGCCGTCCGGCCCGCGCGAGCGCGCATCCATGCGGCGCGCTTGAAAATCTCCGCACACCGAGCACGACGAAATCTCGCGGTACATTCCATTCTCGCCCTGCCCCGGCATCCAGACTTCGATGTCATAGGTTTTCTGCGAGGCGAAACCCATGTCGCCTGTGCACAAAGTCATAACTCTGTAATGCAGACCGAGTTGCTTGAGGACTTCCTCGGCGCAAGACAACATGCGGTCGTGTTCGGCTTTGGATTGCTCAGGTGTGGTGATCGAGACGAGTTCGACTTTTGTGAACTGATGCTGGCGGATCATGCCGCGCGTGTCGCGTCCCGCAGCACCAGCTTCCGCGCGGAAGCACGGCGTCAGCGCGGTTAGCCGCATCGGCAGTTCTTTTTCGTCGACGATGGACTCGCGGACGAGATTTGTCAGCGGCACTTCGGCGGTTGGGATGAGCCAATAGCCTTGCCCTTCGGCTTCCAGCGAGCCGGCAGCGAATTGATCATCCTTAAACTTCGGCAATTGCGCCGTACCAAACATCGCTTCATCGCGTACCAGCAGCGGTGGATTGACTTCGACGTAGCCATGCTTGTCGCCCGTGTGCAGGTCGAGCATGAATTGACCGATTGCGCGCTCCAGCCGCGCGAGGCCTTTTTTCAGCACCACAAATCGCGCGCCGGATAATTTGGCCGCCGTCTCGAAATCCATGAACTTCAGCGCTTCGCCGAGTTCGACGTGCTCTTTTGGCTTGAACGCATACGAACGCTTGTTGCCGACTTCGCGCAGCAGCTTGTTGCCGTGCTCGTCCGCGCCGTCCGGCACTTCGGCCAAAGGTAGATTCGGAATCTGCGCAAGCAACGTTTTGAGTTCGTCCTCGTAGCCCTTCGCGGCCTGCTCCATGTCAGGCAGCTTCGCTTTCAATTCAGCGACTTCGGCCATCAGCGCATCGGCGCGCGCGTTGTCCTTGTTTTTCTTCGCCTCACCAATTTCTTTCGATGCTGAATTGCGCCGCGCCAGCGCCGTCTCCGAATCCAGAATGGCCTTGCGGCGCTGCTCATCAATCGCAAGCAGTTGCGCCGATTGCGGCTCACGCCCGCGCCGCTTCAGCGCCGCATCGAACGCATCGGGATTGTCGCGAATGGCTTTGATGTCATGCATTGTTCAAAAACCCAGGAGCCGCGCAGGCGCGCGACGAATCGAAACAGTGGCCGATGGTAGCCGAACGCGAGCCGCTGCGCCCTACTCCGCAGGCGTCGTGGCAGGTGGTGTCGGCGGCGTTTCCGTCGGCGTCGCAGCAGCGGTCTTGGCGGCTTTCTTCTGCACCACCGCCACTGCGAGGATCGATCCCTCATAGAGGATCAGCAGCGGGATCGCCAGTGACGCCTGGCTGATGACATCGGGCGGCGTCAACACCGCCGCGATGATGAACGCCACCACGATGAAATAGCGCCGCTTCTCGCGCAACTGCTTGGCGGTGATGATCCCGATCCGTCCCAGCAGCGTCAGCACCACCGGCAATTGAAACGCGATGCCGAATGCGAAGATCAGCGACATCATCAGCGAGAGATATTCGCCCACTTTTGGGAGCAGCGCGATCTGCGCGGTTTCGGTGCCGCCAACCTGCTGCATGCCGAGCGAAAAACGAATGAGCATCGGCAGCACGAGGAAATAAACCAGCAACGATCCCAGCACGAAGAAAAACGGCGTCGCTATCAGATACGGCGCGAACGCTCCGCGCTCATGCTTATACAATCCCGGTGCGACGAATTTGTAGATTTGCGCGGCCACGATGGGAAACGAGATGAAGCCCGCGCCAAACAGCGCGAGTTTCAACTGCGTGATGAAATACTCAAGAAGCGCCGTGTAGATGAACTTGGAATTCTCCGGGCCGGCGACCCAGACGAACGGCCACACCAGCACGTTGTAGATTTGTTTGGCGAAGAAGAAGCAGAAAATGAATGCCAACGCGAATGCCAGCAACGCCTTGATGAGCCGCGAGCGCAGCTCGATCAGGTGATCCATCAACGGGGCTTTGGAGGCCTCAATATCTTCGTCGCTCATGACGCTTTGGCGTCCGACTTGGTTTTTTTGCTGGGCGTTTTTGCCGGTGCTTTCTCGGCAACTTTTTTAGCTGCTGCTTTGGGCTTCGCGGTCGCAGGTGCGCGCGTCGGCGGCAAAGGAGTCGGAGGCGTTTGCGCAGTCGATGTCATCTGCGGCTGGTCGATTTTCAGCGCGTCCTCGACCTGCTTGGTGGAATCGCCGGCCAGATTTGAAAGCAGGTTGGTCGGCGACAAATCCTTCGCCATGCCGGCGGCATCGTCGAAGGTCTTTTTGATGTCAGCCATTTCGGCTTCGCGCATCGCTTCATTGAACTGGCCTTGGAAATCGGAGGCCATGCGGCGCGCCTTGCCCATCCACTGCCCAATCATGCGCAGCACGCCGGGCAATTCCTTCGGGCCGATGGCGATCAGCGCGACGACCGCGATGACCAGCAATTCACTCCACCCGATGTCGAACATGAATAAATCCGTTTGCGGGGAATTCCCCGCCCGTCAGAAACGTCAGTTCGTCTGAAAGCTCAGACGATCTTGCTGCCGGCTTCGTTGCGGGATGACTGCGCGCCGGGCGCGTTGTCGATGCTGCGCACCGGCTCGGTTTTTTCCGGCGTCTTGTCGTCGTCCGCCATGCCTTTCTTGAAGGCCTTGATGCCTTGGGCGACGTCGCCCATCAGGTCTGAAATCTTGCCACGGCCGAACAACAGCAGGACGACGCCGATCACAACGATCCAGTGCCAAATGCTAAACGAACCCATGCTGCCATCCTCCAAACACGCGGCGGGTTGAACCCGCCATTTCTGACGGGAAACTAGGCCGCAGAGGTGTCAAAAACAAGGACTTAGGGCCGATCCGCGACCGCATGAAGCATCGCGATACCGTGAGAGTTAATTCGGCAAAAAGCGGGTTCCTGATGCGCCGAAATCAGCCCTTGTCGCCTTTTTCAGGCTCCACGTGAGGCGCCAGCGCAAGTTCGAGGTCGCCCGCTTCCAGCGGCTCCTCGTCGTCACGAAGTGCCGGATCGTCGGATGGCGTCGGCACTTCAATTCCTCAAGGCCCGGCAAGTCGCCGAGCGCCTCGAGACTGAATTGCGACAGGAACGCTTCCGTGGTGCCGAACGTCAAAGGCCGTCCCGGCGTCTTGCGGCGACCGCGCGGACGAATCCATCCGGTTTCCAGCAACACGTCGAGCGTACCTTTGGAGGTCATCACGCCGCGAATTTCCTCGATCTCCATGCGCGTCACCGGCTGGTGATAAGCGATGATCGCCAGCATCTCGATGGCGGCGCGCGACAGCCTGCGCGTCTCGACACTTTCGCGCGTCATCAGCCACGACAGATCGGTCGCGGTACGGAACGTCCACTTGTTGGCAACGCGCACGAGGTTGACGCCGCGCATCGAGTAATCGGCCTTCAATTGCTCAAGTGCTGCCTTCACATCGACGCCATCCGGCAAACGCTTGGCGAGTGCGGTCTCGTCAAGCGGTTCGGTCGACGCAAAGAGCAATGCTTCCAGCAAGCGCAATTCCTCGGGGCGCGCGGCGGCTTTCCCACCACGGTTCTCGACGTGAACGATGCGTTTTCCCGCCATCTCTGCTCTCGCCTGGCTTGGCATTGCCTGGTCTCCTTCTTCCACTTACTCGACTTCTCTTTTTCTTACGCGACTTGTGACCTACGCGACCTTTAATTGACTTGGCTCGTAATCTACTTGGCTTGCATTCCCGGCGCCTGCGCATCGGGCGTTCCCGGCTCCGGACGCCTGCGGAAAAAAATCGGCGCAAACGCTTCCTTCTGGTGCAGATCGACAGCGCCTTCTCGAACCAATTCCAGCGCGGCAGCGAAGCTCGAGGCGAAAACGGTTGCCTTCTGCGACGGATCAATCACGTATTGCATCAAATATTGATCGAGCGCGCTCCAGTCGTCGGCCATGCCGACAAGACGCTCCAGCGATGCCCGCGCTTCCGACAGCGACCACACCGTTCGCTTGGCCAGATGCACCGTCGCCAGCACACGCTGCTGGCGCTGCGTCGCGTAGGCGGTGAGCAAATCATAGAGCGTCGCGTTCCACTGCGGATGACGGATGTGCGCGATGGGCTGCGGTTGACCGCGCGGAAAAAGATCGCGGTTCAATTGCGGTCGCGTCATCAGGCGGTTCGACGCTTCTCGAATTTGCTCGAGCCTTCGCAAGCGCGCGGCCAAGGCGTT
>JAPLPA010000247.1 GCA_026400415.1 Afipia sp.
CCTCGTACAGTAGAACGACTGTAAACAGAACGTGCAAGCAGACCGTTCGCGTTCAGGAACTATTGAGGATATGCGCAAAATAGCGGCATGAAACGGCCCTGAACTGCGGCAAATTACCTGGATATGAGGCGAATTTTACCGGCCCTTCACGGCTGGCAGTTACCGCTGGTGCCAGAAGCAATTGCTGGCGGACATCATGTTCTCACATCCGGTTTTGAAGCGCGTTTGTCGATCTGCGGCTGCATTCGTTGCCGCAGACCGTGGAAACATTGCAGTTATTTTTGCGATCACGATGGTGCCGATGATGGGCTTCATCGGCGCGGCGGTCGACTATTCCCGGGCTGTCAATGCGCGTACCGCGATGCAGACAGTCTCGAACATCGCGGTCAGCGCAACTTATACGGCATCGACAGGCGGCAATCCTGCGCAAGTCCTCATGACAGGCTCGGCGAAGATGCCGACGAACTTCATGAAAATTGCAGGATATCCAACACTTGATCTGGGAGTGAGTTCGACCACCAAATGGGGCTCGACAAAAATGCGCGTCGCGATGGCGCTGGACAACACCGGCTCCATGGCAAACTCGGGCAAGATAACCGCATTGCAGAGCGCCGCGAAAGATTTGATCGACAAACTGATGGCGACGGCTTCAGCCAATGGTGACGTTTATATTTCCATCGTCCCGTTTGCCAACGTCGTCAATATCGGCACCAGCTTCAAGAGTCAGGTCTATATGGATTGGAGTTCGTGGGCAGAGGAAGGCAGCATCGAAGAAGGCTGGACTTGTTCGTTGACGAATAATTCCCGGCAGTCAAAAATGATCTGCGGCACTCTCGCTAACAACATCAACAATTGGAATGGCTGCGTGATGGATCGCACCCAGCCTTATGACGTGCAAAGCGACGCGCCGTCTTTACTCGGAATTCTTGGAACTTACCTTCCAGCAGATCAGTCATCGTACTGTCCGACGCAGGTTGTGCCACTCAGCTACAACGTGACGACGCTCAAGAATACCATCAACGCAATGTCTCCGAGCGGCGGTACTAACCAGCCGGTCGGCCTATTTTGGGCGTGGATGACGCTGCTACAGCAGAATCCATTCAACGCCCCATCGAAAACCGTGGGCGTCACCTATTCCGACGTCATCATATTGATGTCGGACGGCCTGAACACGATGGATCGCTGGTATGGCAACGGCTACGATCCGTCGCCGGAGGTCGATGCCCGGCAAGCCCTGCTTTGCTCAAATATCAAGGCGTCCGGTGTCCTAATCTACACGATTCAGGTCAATACCGACGGCGATCCAGAGTCTGCAATCCTGAAAAGCTGCGCAAGCAACAACCAGTTCTATCCGACGACGACCGCATCCGGCATCGCGACCGCCTTCGACGCTATCGGAACGTCGCTGACGAAATTGCGCGTCGCCCAGTAACGAAGCGGACGAGCATAATCAGAAACAAAACCCGGCTTTCATGCCGGGTTTTCGTTTTGCGCAATCGATAAAATTTGAATCATTCTGTTAGCCCGTCATTGCGCATAATTTCGCCACGCGAGGCCGCGGGAGAAATTTGATTCAAGATGCACCCGTGTTTCATTGGAGCATTTTACTACCTCTTCACGCCTTGAGTTCTACGCCGGTCCCAGCAGCTAAATTTCGTCTGGTGACACCATGAACCAAGCCTTGATCCTCGCTAAAGCTCGATCGTTCACGGGTAAATTCCGCCAATCCAACGCAGGCAACGTTGCGGTCATCTTCGCTATCGCCATCCTGCCGATCATCGGCTTTATCGGCGCTGCCGTGGACTATTCCCGCGTCAACAACGCACGCACCGCGATGCAGACCGCACTGGATAGTGCGGCCTTGATGATCTCGAAGGACGCAGCTGGATTGACTGCTGCGCAGATCACGACCAAAGCGCAGGGCTACTTCAACGCCCTGTATGTGCATCCCGAAGCCAGCGGGATCAGCGTGTCGGCGCTCTACACACCCAATACCGGATCTGGCGCCACCATCGTCATGACGGGATCGGGAACGATGCCGACCACGTTTCTGAAAGTGGCCGGGTATCCGCAGATCGATTTCAGCGTAGGATCAACGACGACATGGGGAAGTGCCAAGTTGCGTGTCGCACTCGCGCTCGACAACACGGGATCGATGGCGTCCGACGGAAAAATCGGCGCGCTTCGCACCGCGGCCACAAATCTGATCAACCAATTGAGCGCGACCTCGACAACCGACGGGGACGTGATGATCTCCATCGTCCCGTTCGCCAAAGACGTCAATATGGGCTCCACCAACTACAATCAGAACTGGATCGACTGGACGGATTGGGAGGCGGAAGCGCCCGATTTGCAAGGTTCGTCAAACAAACCGAGTAACTGGTCGAGCTACGGTCCGGGTTCGAATTGTCCCTGGAGCATGCGCACCGACGGCTTCACCTGCGTGAGTGGCCCGGGCAGCACTACGGCCGTCAGCAAAATTCCGTCGTCGGGGACGAACAAGGGCATGATCTGTCCCGGCCCTGATCCGACATCAAGCTATGGCTACGCCTATCACTTCCTGATCAACGGCTGTTACGACAGTATGGGAACAAGTTCGTACACTCACACCTGGCGTCCAAACAGCCACGCTCTTTGGTCTGGCTGCCTGACCGATCGCACGCAATCCTACGATACGCTCAACACCGCACCGGTGCCCGGCACAACAGCAACGTTGTTTCCGGCCGAACAGTATTACGAGAACAACGAATCCTACTGCACAACAGGCAACTCTCCGCAGTTGCAACCAATCATTCCGCTCAGCTACGATTGGGTGAACCTAAAGAGTAGCATTTCCACGATGCAGCCAACAGGCGGCACCAACCAGCCGATTGGACTGGCATGGGGATGGCAATCTCTCATGCAAACCGCCCCGTTTAACGCACCGGCGGAAAACGCCAATTACACTTACAACCGAGTCATCATTCTGTTGTCGGACGGTTTGAACACCGAAGACCGCTGGCCGAGCTACGGCAACGGCAGCACGCAAAATACCTGTGCGGGAAACGTCGGTTGTATCGATGCCCGACAAAAAATTCTCTGCGATAATATCAAAGCCGTCATTGACCCAAAGACCAACAAGCCTGGCTACACGATCTACACCATTCAGGTGAACACCGGGTCGCCGGCAGATCCAACCTCAAGCGTACTTCAATACTGCGCGTCGGACGCCAGCAAATTCACGCAGGTGACCTCCGCCAATCAGATCATTTCGACATTTGATTCAATTGGCACGTCCTTGTCCAAACTGCGCGTTGCGAGATAGCCATTACGTGGAGTTCACCGCAAATAAAAAGCCCGGCCGCAAGGCCGGGCTTTTCGATTGTGATGGGAATTTTAAATCAGCGCGCTGCCGGAGCGAACTTCGCAACCATGCCTTCAACTGGCTTGTAGGCCTGCTTGGCGAGATCGCTGTAGAGAGCGCCGATCTTCTGCGACTCTGCCACGAAGGTCTCGTAGGCCGACTTCGCGAATTCAGTCTGAACTTCGATCGCCTTGTCCATCGACTTCACGCCCGAAAGCTTCTCGACGAACGACTTGGTATCTTCGAACGACTTCTTGGTGTAGTCGCCATAAGCGGTGGCAATTGCCTGAAAGCCGCTGGAGAACGTGTTGGCTGACGCCACTGCCGCGTCGAACTGTTCTTTGCCGTACTGCTGCAATTCTTCAACTTTGACCATGTTGGAATCCTTTTCCCAGACTGATGACGATGGACTTGATCTGCTGGGAGGCCCGGCTCCCTAACCATCATGTTGATAGTGCAACGCACAATAACTGTCAAGAATTTTGTGCGACGCACAATTATCTTAAATACGCGACAAACCGGTCGGGCACCTGAAACGCTTGCTTAACCTTTTGGAAACCCGCCACCCCTACGCTGATTTCTTGCGCATTTCAGGCCCGGCAAAGGTCCGAAAAGCATCGCTGACCCAGAGTCTTAGCCTCATCTCGATCAATCGGGCCATGGCATCCGGACCGGCGAGTTCGTGAACTGAAAACCAGCCCCGAAATGAGCTGGGAGCCGACCAAATTTAGCCTCAGAACGAGGCGATCAGTGCGGGAATCGGACGGGGAATTCTATGTTGGCTGTCAAACCGGCGCCGTCGCGCGCGCTTCGTCTCTGCCTCCTCGGCGTAGCCACCATTTCCATCGTATCGTTGAGCACAACCGACTCCGCCGACGCGCGGCGCTATCGTCACCGCCATCACGCGGTCGCCAAGAGCAGCTACAGCCCCGCTTTCGCGTCGATCATCATCGACGCAAATTCCGGGCGTCATCCAGCATCGCTGACTAAAATCATGACGCTCTATTTGCTGTTTGAGCGTCTCGAAAGCGGCAAGCTCAAACTCGATTCAACAATGGATGTTTCGGAAAACGCCTCCGAACAGGCACCGACCAAACTTGGGTTGCAGCCCGGACAAACGCTACGCGTCGAGGACGCCATCAAGGGCCTTGTTACGCGGTCGGCGAACGATGCCGCCGTTGTTATCGCGGAGTCGCTCGGCGGCAGTGAAGATGCGTTCGCCAAGGACATGACGCGCAAAGCGCGCGCGCTTGGCATGAGCAAGACCACTTACACCAACGCATCGGGCCTACCCGACGACGACCAAGTAACAACCGCGCGCGATCAGGCCACGCTCGGACGTGCCATTCAGGAACGCTTCCCGAAATACTACCGCTACTTTGCAACGGAGGCGTTCAACTATCGTGGACGCGTCATTCGCAACCACAACCGGCTGATCGGTCGCGTTGAAGGCGTGGACGGCATCAAGACCGGCTACACACGAGCTTCTGGCTTTAACCTTGTGACTTCGATGAAACGCGGCAATCGATTCATCGTGGGCGTCGTACTCGGCGGTCGCAGCGGCGGTTCGCGCGATGCCATCATGCGCAATCTTCTCGCAGAACACCTTGACGAAGCATCAACAAAGCGCACTGTCGCAGCGATTGTCGAACGTAGCGCCGGGGATACCAAGGTTGCGGAATCAAAGAACGATGACGCAGACGCAACACCGCGCCCCGCCCCGATGGTTCAAGTGAAGGGTGCCATTCAGACGGCGTCCGCAGTTCCGGAGCCGGTACCGGCTCCTGCTCCGCGCGCGCCCTCGGTCCCTGCAAAAGACAAAACTGTTCAGGACAAACCCGCGCCCGCTCAGCTCACCAGCGGCGTTATCGCGGCTCAGGCATTTGCAGCGATCCCCGGCTCCGCTGAACCGATGACACCCGTGCGCGTGAAGACAGTTC
>JAPLPA010000246.1 GCA_026400415.1 Afipia sp.
ACTGTCATCCACTTCGATTTCGGCACGCTGACACTTGATGCCGACCTGCTCGACACGCCGACCGCGCAGGCGATTGCGAAAGTGTTGCCGCTGTCGTCGTCCGTCATGACATGGGGCGACGAGGTCTATTTCAGCATTCCTGTGAAGGCCGCACGCGAAAAGGACGCGCGCGATGTCGTCAACCTTGGCGAGATCGCCTATTGGCCGGACGGACCCGCCATTGCGATCGGCTTCGGACGCACGCCGGTCTCGCGCGGCGATGAAATTCGGCTTGCGAGTCCAGTGAATATTTTCGCAAAGGCGCGCGGGGACGTGAAGGCGCTCAAGGCGGTGAAGGCTGGGACGAAGGTGAAGGTCTCGGTGGTTTAGCCTCGTCCCACGAACGGCATCTGTGTCGCCATGATGTTCAAGAACAGCGCGTTGGCGTCGAGCGGTCGCGTTGCCATGAACACAATGGCGTCGGCGACGTTCTGCACATCCATGCGCGGTTCGACCATCTTGTCGCCGCGGGGCTGCGGTACGCCGCCTGTCATGCGCTCGGTCATTTCAGTCGCGGCATTGCCGACGTCGATCTGGCCGCAGGCGATGTTGTAGGCGCGTCCATCGAGCGAAGTTGCGCGCGTCAGACCCGTGATCGCGTGCTTGGTCGCCGTATAAGGCGAGGAGAACGGGCGCGGTGCATAGGCCGAGAGCGAACCGTTGTTGATGATACGCCCGCCCTGCGGGGTCTGGTCCTTCATGATGCGGAAGGCGTGCTGCGTGCA
Source organism: Afipia sp. (assembly GCA_026400415.1). GTDB lineage: Bacteria > Pseudomonadota > Alphaproteobacteria > Rhizobiales > Xanthobacteraceae > Afipia. Next base: position 765 of record JAPLPA010000246.1, read on the forward strand.
CAAAAATGGTCCGGTCAGATTGGTGTCCACCACCGCCTGCCATTGCGCCAGCGAAATATCTTCAAGCGGAATCGTCGGCGCGCCCATGCCGGCATTGTTGAAGATCACATCGAGCCGCCCGAACGTCTCCATGGTCTTGGCGAACATCGCGGCGATCGAGTCGGGGTTGGTCATGTCGGACGGCACCACGATACTCTTGCCGAACTCCTTGCCCTGCTTTGCGGTGTCTTCAAGTGCGTCCTTGCGGCGCCCCGCAAGCACCAGCGAGAACCCGGCCTTCATCAGAGCCAGCGCGCATGCGCGTCCGATGCCCGAGCCTGCGCCAGTGACGATTGCAACTTTGAGTGCTGACATTGTTATCTCCCTGTGAGCCGCATTCATTGGTGATGCGGCTTCGTTAGTCTTTTTGGATAAGTTTTATTTATCCGCCTTTTCAGAATTTCCATATGGCGGGCGCGGAATGTTTTGATGCGCCGCGCGCAGTGCCGCCGACCAGCGCGAGCGCAGATCGTGGAAATACGGCTCGCCCTGTTCGATGCGGTAGTTCAGATCCGCGTCGCACACATCGGGCCGCACCAACAGAATATCAATCGGCATGCCGACGCCGAGGTTGGAGCGCATGGTCGAATCCATCGACACCAGCCCGACCTTGAGCGCGTCGTACAGATCGACCTCGTAGGAGATCGCGCGATCCAGCACTGGCTTGCCGTATTTGTGTTCGCCGATCTGCAAATAGGGAGTGTCGGTGGTGCATTCGATGAAGTTGCCCGCCGTGTAAATCATGAACAGCCGCATCCGCGCGCCCTTGATCTGGCCGCCGAACAGAAACGACACGTCGAAATTGATGTCCTCGGCGCGCAACGCGCTGCCTTCCTGCGCATGGACGTTGCGGATTGCGCGACCGATACGCTGCGCCGCCTGAAACATTGTCGGCGCGTTCATCAGCGTTTCCATCTCGAGCGTATCAGGGTTTTCGAGCCCTTCATTGAGCGTCGAGATCACCGATTGGCTGATCGCAAGATTGCCTGCAGTGGCAATCGCCATGATGCGGTCGCCGGGCTTGTTGAACACATGCAGCTTGCGGAAGGTGGAGATGTTGTCGAGGCCCGCATTGGTGCGGGTATCGGCCATCATCATCAGGCCGTCACGCACCAGAATTCCGCAGCAATAGGTCATCGCACGCCCCAACACACGGCCCAAAAGAGCCAAGCCGTCTTAGACAATGGCGGTGCTGTGAGCAACTGGCGAAGACGGAATGGGCGTCTTTTACGACTGGCTCTGCCGTCCGGCCTGATCGACGGTGACGGCGACGGACAGGATTTCCTTGCCGCCGCCATAACGCGTGCCGCGCACGGGTGCGGCGCTGAGGTAATCGAGTCCGATCGCCACCCGCACATAGGCATCGGTGGTGCAGATCGCATTGGTGGAGTCGAAGCCGACCCAGCCGAGCTTGTCGACATAGGCCTCAGCCCAGGCATGGCCCGCGTCCTGCGCCACCATGTCGTCGGAGCGCATAAGGTGACCCGATACGTAGCGTGCCGGGACGCCAGCGCTGCGCGCGCAGGCAATAAAGATGTGCGCGTAGTCCTGGCACACGCCCCGGCGCAGCTTGAATGCCTCGGCAGCCGAAGTGCCGCTGTTGGTCGGGTCGGTATCGAACGTCATGTGGTCGCTGAGTTGCAGCAGCAGCGCGTGAAGAAAGCCCAGCAGTGCTGCGCAGAAAGAGAGACGGCGGAAAGCGCTCATCGGCACCGCGCAGGACGCCGCCGGTATCGTGGGTCTCGATCAGTCCGCCAACATTGATGGTGAGGTCCGACAGCGGCCCGTGGGTGAGGACATGGGTGACGTTGCCGAATGCATCCTGATGCATCTCAAGTCGCGAGTCGGTGGAGACATCGATCTGCCAGTTGGCAACATACTGGCCATCGTGGCTTCCCGGCGTCATGCGCAGAATCTGGATCGCGCCGCTGGCGGGCGGCTCGTATGTGGATGTGGTTGAGTGGGAAATTCTCAGGCGCATGGGTCGTTACGATTTCTTGGCGAATCTCGGTGTGATGCGGGAGGCTAGCTCAGATCAGGTATTGCTTGGAGATGATATCGCCGAGCCGCGCGTTGTCCCCAATGAACTCCTGAATGAATTCGTGCAGTCCGCGCTGAAAAATATCGTCCATGTGGCTGTGTTCGAGACGGTTGCGGACGCCGCGCGCATGGCGTTGTGACGCGCCCTGCCGCCCATAGGCGACTCCGATCTGATCGAGATTGCGAACGAGATTTCCGTAACAACTCGCCAGTGAACGCGGCAGCGATTCGTTGAGGATGAGAAGGTCCGCGATCAGCCATGGCTTCAGCGTTTCGCGATAGACCCAGTGATAGGCCGTGAGCGCGGAGACAGATCGAAGTATCGAGGTCCACTGATAATAGTCGAGCGGTCCGCCGACATGTTCTTCTTCCGGCAGCAGGAGATGATATTTCACGTCGAGAATGCGCGCGGTGTTGTCGGCGCGCTCGACATGCAGGCCGAGCCGCGAAAACCAGTAGGCGTCGTTGCGCAGCATGGTCCGATAGGCGGAGCCATCGAACCGCAGCGATGTTTCCTGCACGAACCGCAGAAAATTGTTGAGTTCCTCGCGCGTCTTGGCACCGTTGCGCCACGCGCCTTGCAATTCCAGCCATGCGCCGTTGATGGTGTCCCACATCTCCGAAGTCAGCGCTGTGCGAACCGAGCGCGAATTCAGCCGTGCATTTTCGATGCAGTTGCGGATCGAGGACGGGTTGTCGAGCGAGAACGACAGAAAATCGACAACGGTCTGTTCGTTCGCTTCGTCGTGGAATTCATGGAACGTGTCGTCGACGCCGGCCGTGAGCAGCGCCGATTCCCATTCATTGCTCTTGCCGCCGTAGGTGTCCGGCAATGCGGTGGAGCGAAGCGTCGCCTCGATGGTGCGCGCAAGATATTCCGCGCGTTCGACATAGCGGGCCAGCCAGAACAGACTCTCAGCGGTGCGCGACAACATGCGGTGATCTTACTCGTCCAGTATCCAAGTGTCTTTGGTGCCGCCGCCCTGGCTTGAATTGACGACGAGCGAACCCTCTTTCAGTGCAACTCGCGTCAAGCCGCCGGGGACGACCGTGACGTGATCGCGGCCGGTCAGCACGAACGGACGCAGATCGACATGGCGAGGAGCCAGTCCTGCTTCCGTACACGTTGGACAGGTCGAGAGCGCCAGCGTCGGCTGCGCGATGAACCCTTCCGGCTCATGTTTCAATTTGGCGCGGAAGGATTCGATCATGTCTTTCGTTGCGGCAGGACCAATCAGCATGCCGTAACCGCCTGAGCCGTGAACTTCCTTGACGACGAGGTCTTTCAGATTGTCGAGCACGTATTTCAAGTCCTGCGGCTCGCGGCAGCGGTAGGTAGGTACGTG
>JAPLPA010000464.1 GCA_026400415.1 Afipia sp.
AAGGTCGGAAACTTCGGTTCGCGCGGCAAGATGGACAAGTGCACATATTGCGCCGGTGGACCGGAAGCGGACTCAACGCCTGCCGAATACGCCAAATACGGTGCCAACCGGCTGGCCGAAGGCAAGCTGCCGATTTGCGCCGAGATGTGCTCGACCAAGTCGCTGCTGGCCGGCGACGGCGCGATCATTGCCGAGATTTACAAGGAGCGCGTGATGAAGCGCGGTTACGGGTCGGGCATGTGGGGCTGGAAAACAGCCTACAGCGATTCTCCGACCGGCTGATGCACTTCGCCGCCCCGTTCGCGGGGCGCTCTCACGTAAACAAAACTGGAAGGTCGTGCCGATGTCGATCTCGCTTTCAATGCTCAGGGTGCTTTGCGCCGCAGCCGCAATGCTGTTTGTGTTTGCACAACCCGCCGCCGCGCAGCTCTCATTTAAGCCAACTGCCGAAGCCGTTCAGGAAGACAAGCTTCTGAATGCACTAAAGGAGGGTGACAAGATCACCGGCCGGATTTCCATTCCGGACTCGATGGCTTCCAGCCTAATCCAGCCCGCTGGCCGCGATTGGCGCGATTTCCAGCGTAACACGATGCCGGTGATCGGCGGTGTCGCCATTCTCGGCATGCTGGTGCTGCTTGCGCTGTTCCTTATGATCCGCGGACGCATTCGTGTCGATCACGGCTTCTCCGGCAAGAAGATCTTACGCTTCGCCAGCTTCGAGCGCTTCACGCATTGGCTGACCGCAAGCTGTTTCATCATTCTCGCACTGTCAGGTCTCAACATCAGCTTCGGCCGCGTGCTGATCCTGCCGATATTCGGTGCCGAAGCTTTTTCAACGCTGACTGCGTGGGGCAAGATCGCCCACAACTATCTTGCGTTCCCGTTCATGATCGGTCTCGTGATCATGTTCATGATCTGGTTCAAGGATAACATCCCCAGCCGTCTCGATCTGGAATGGATCAAGAAGGGCGGCGGCATACTGAAGAATGGCGAACACCCTCCGGCCAAGCGCTTCAACGCCGGGCAGAAGGGCATCTTCTGGATCGTGATCGTCGGCGGCGTGCTGATGTCGCTGTCGGGCTGGTTCCTGCTGTTTCCCTATATTCCCGCAGATGTTACCACGCTGCAGGTCTGGACAGTGATCCATGCCGTGATTGCGATGTTGTTTATCGCAGCGATGCTCGCTCACATCTATATCGGTTCGGTCGGTATGGAGGGCGCATTCGACGCGATGGGGACCGGTGAGGTCGATTTGAACTGGGCGAAAGAGCATCACGCGCTCTGGGTCCAGGAAGAACAGTCTAAGAGCCGTGCACCAAGCGGGGCTCGGGCTGCGCCTGCCGAATAATTCGACCGCCATCACCTTGCGCGCCGCGACAGGAAACGCATGCGCGCATGGAATGTCAGGACAAATTCGTAGTCTGAGGGGATCGCCATGAAAGTGTTTCTCGTATCATTGTTGTTTGCGGCCGTTATCGCAGGTGGCATGGCCGCTTTGCTCAATGTGATCCAGCAGCCGGGCTACGTCGCATTCACGACCGGCGGTGCCAGGGTCGGCGACCCCGGCAATAATCTCGTCGGACCGGGCTAGAGCTGGAAGCCTCGCTTGAGCGTCCCGGCGGACGCGCCGGCTTGGCCGGTTGAAATCCGTCTCACCAAGGATCGCCGCGCGCTGCACGTTGCGTTTGACGACGGCAAAGCATTCGACCTTTCGGCCGAATTGCTTCGCGTGACCAGTCCCTCTGCTGAAGTGCAAGGACACTCCGAAGCGCAACGCAAAACCGTTGGCGGAAAGCGCAACGTCGCAATTCTATCGGTCGATCCGGTGGGAAATTATGCGGTACGTCTGGGATTCGACGACATGCATACCACTGGCATCTATTCCTGGGCGTTTCTGCGCGATCTCGGACTCAATGCTGTGGAACGTTTTCAGAATTACATCGACGATCTTTCGGCCAAGGGTCTGGATCGCGACAGGCCGGGCGTGCGCTAGTGCGGATGGACACACTTCGAAATGTAAATGCAATGCGCCGCCGGAAAAGACGTAGCGTCATTTCGGCCTGTCCGGTTGCACTGGCTCTGGTTATTGCGAGCGCACCCTCAGCCCTGGCGCAACTGCGTGGCCATGGCGGACCGGTCCGCACATTGGCGATTTCGCCGGACGGACAAAATGCAATTTCCGGAAGCTTCGATTCAACGGCGATCCGCTGGTCGTTGGCGCGCAACGCAGCCGAACAGGTGCTTCGTTTCCATGCCGACGCCGTTAACGCGGTGGTGCTGCTGAAGGATGGTCGCGCGGCAACGGCAGGTGCGGATGGGCGCATTGCAATTTGGTCTGCTGGCAAAACCCAGCCCGACACTGTCTTCGAAGGTCATACCGCGCCGATCGTGGC